>JAICHZ010000159.1 GCA_025924655.1 Pseudonocardiaceae bacterium
ATCGAACGAGCGGTCAAGATCGATCACCCGTACTACCTGACCCGTCCCACCGCTGCGGCGCTGTTCGCCCTCACCGGTTTCTCGATCGTCGCTGAGCGACTCACCGAGGACGGTCATCGAGGCTTCGTGCTCGCCCGTAGTCCCGCAGGCGAACCCAACTGGCCGGCGCTGGCGGCCAGCGCAGCGCAGTTCGTCGCCAACGTCAGCTGATCGGACGGGCGCGGCGGCTAGAGTCACCGACGTGCTTGATCGTCGCAAGAAGGTCTGCGTCGTCGTCGCCAGCCGGGCCAATCTGGCCCGGATCACCACGGTCCTCGAGGCGGTGCGCGATCATCCCGCCCTGGAGCTGCAGGTGATCGCCGCCGCATCCGCGTTGCTGGAACGGTTCGGTTGTGCCGTGAAGGTCATGGAGGCCGCCGGGTTCACCCCGGACGCCAAGATCCCATTCATCATCGAGGGCCCGACCCCGGCCATGATGGCCAGATCCACTGGTCTGGGCCTGCTCGAGTTGCCGATGGCGTTCGAGCGGCTGGAACCCGACGTCGTGGTCACCGTCGCCGACCGCTTCGAGACGATCGCCACAGCCATCGCCGGTGCCTATATGAACATTCCGGTCGCCCACACCCAAGGTGGTGAGGTCTCGGGATCGATTGATGAGAGTGTCCGGCACGCGATCACCAAGTTGTCGCACCTTCATTTTCCGGCGACCGAACTCAGCGCCCGCCGAGTCATCGCGATGGGTGAGGACCCGCGGTATGTGTTCAACGTCGGCTGCCCGTCGATCGACCTGGCCGCCCGTGCCCGCCCGGGGTCGCGCCGCGACGCGCTGACCGACCACTGCGGTGCCGGTTCGCCGATCGACCCGGACAAGCCCTTCCTGCTGGTGATGCAACACGGTGTCACCACCGAGTACGGCCACGGCCTCGATCAGATGACCGCGACGTTGCGCGCCATCTCGTCGATCGGGATGCAGGCGCTGGTCTTCTGGCCGAACGTCGATGCCGGCAGCGCCGAGGTCGCCACCGCTATCCGGCAGTTCCGCGAGCAAGCTTTGGCCGACCGCTGCCAGTTCTTCTGCAACGTCCCAGCCGAGGATTTCGCCCGGCTGATGATTCATTGCGCCTGCATGATCGGCAACTCGTCGGCTGCGCTGCGCGAGGGCGCATTCCTCGGCACGCCGGCGGTCAGCGTCGGCACCCGCCAGTGCGACCGGGAATGTGGTCCCAACGTGATGTTCACCTCACAGGATCCCGGCGATATCGCTGAGGCGATCCGGGCTCAGCTTGCGCACGGGCGCTATCAGCGCAGCGATCTGTTCGGTTGCGGCACCGCCGGGCGCGACATCGCCGACGTGCTCGCGACGGCGAATCCCCCCGTGCAGAAGCGCCTGCACTACGACTCCGCAGCCCTGCTCGGCAACCGCACCGAGGTGTAGCCGGGATTTCTTAACCCGAAGTTCTACTAACCCCAGACGCCGCCCCGCACGGCGTAGGTCGTGCCGTCGGCCTTGATCCGGCTGAAGCCTAAATGAGGGACTAGCACGCCGGGCATGCGAACCGAGCCGTCTGCTTGCTGGCACTGCTCCAGGATCGCGACCAGCGTGCGGCCGATGGGCAGCCCGGAGCCGTTGAGGGTGGCAGCGAACCCGCGCTTGCCGTCCTTTGTCTTGGTGCGGATACCAGCTCGACGTGCCTGGAACGACCCGCAATCCGACACGCTGGAGATTTCGCGATAGCGCTGCTGGCTGGGTAGCCACACCTCGATGTCGTAGGTGTACTGCGCGGAAAAGCCGATATCGCCGGCGGGGAGCGTGACGACGCGGTACGCCAGCCCGAGTTCCTGCAGGCAGGTCTCGGCGTGGCTGAGCATGATCTCCAGCTCCTCGGCGGAGCGCTGGGCGTCGACGATCCGGACGAGTTCCACCTTCGAGAACTGGTGCAGCCTGATCAGTCCGCGGGTATCCCGCCCGTAGGACCCCGCCTCACTGCGAAAGCACGGCGTGTGTGCGGTGTAGGCCAGCGGCAATCCCTCTGCGGGCAGGGTCTCGCCGGCGTGCAGGTTGGTCAGCGGGACCTCGGCGGTCGGGATCAGAAACAATTCACGATCGTCGACACCGGTCTTGAAAAGGTCTTCTTCGAATTTGGGAAGCTGGCCCGTGCCGGTCATCGTCGGCCGGTTCACCAACGCCGGCACCGAATACTCGATGTATCCATGTCGCTGGGTGTGCAATTGCAGCAGGAATGCGGTGATAGCCCGCTCCAGTTGCGCGCCAGGGCCCTTGAGAATGGCGAACCGGGGTCCAGCGAGTTTCGTCGCTCGCGGGAAGTCGAAAATACCAAGACGCTCACCGATGTCGACGTGGTCGGCGACCTCGAAGTCAAAAATGGGAGTATCGCCCCAGGTACGCACCTCAACGGCGAATTCGTCGGAGTTGCCGTCCGGAAGGCGGTCGTCCGGCAGGTTGGGAATACCGAGAAGGAGCTCCTGGAGATCGGCTTCGAACTGCCGGTGCTGCTCCTCGGTCTGCTGGATCTCGGTCTTCAACGCCCGAGCGCGTTCCCGGAGCTCACCGACATCCTCACCGGCCCGGGCCTTCGCCTGCACCTGGTTGGCGACCTGCTTGACCTCCCCGCGAGCGTTGTCGATCCGTTGGATCGCCGACGTGCGCTGCGTCAGCAGCTTGTCCAGCTGCCCGAGGTCGAGCTCGTAGCCTCGTCGAGCGAGTTTGCGCACGGCCTCGGTGGCCGAGTCGAGGAGAACCCGAGGATCGTGCATGCGCGCTCCCATGCGTTTGGCCTGCGGCCGGATAGCGGATCGACTCCGCACCGTAAGCGTAGCCAACCCGGTAACACCGCACGGACGCACGGCGCACTTGTCGCACGCGGGTGATTAGTGCATCTCCGAAATGACATCAGGCGCACTACCCTGGCCGCCAGGCTGGGTAGCGCAAATGGGAGGTACGTCAGGCATGGCGACGGTGGCGGTGAACTTGACTCGGCCAGAAGAGGAGCTGGGCGAGATTCCCGCGACGCTCCGGGCGGCCGGCCTGGGAGTGCGCTGCGGATCTGGCCGGCGGTCCACGTCGACGGCGGACGTGATCGAGAGCCTGCGTGGCTGCGCCGCGTCCATCGCCGGCCAGGAACTCTACACCGCCGAGGTGTTCGACGCCTGCCCCGACCTACGGATTGTGGTGCGCTTCGGGGTCGGCTTCGACACCGTCGACGTCGACGCAGCCACCGAGCGCGGGGTGCTCGTCGCGACCATCCCGGGCACGACCGACGGCGGTGTCGCCGACCACGCGATGGGATTGATGATCGACCTAGCGCACGGCATCTCCCGGCACGATCGAGCCATCCGGCGCGGCGAGTGGCAACCGCACCGCGGCGTCGACATGTGGCACGCGACGCTGGGCATCGTCGGGCTCGGCCGCATCGGCCGGGCCGTCGCCCGGCGAGCGATCGGCTTCGACATGCGGCTGATAGCCCACGAGCCGTATCCAGTGATGGAGTTCGTCGAGGAACATCATGTCGAGCTGATGTCACTCGACGACGTGTTGCGCCAGAGCGACTTCGTGACCCTCCATCTCCCGGCGACGCCCGAAACCGAGCGGATCATCAACGCGGCGAAGCTCGCACTGATGAAACCCAGCGCCTGTCTGATCAACACCGGCCGTGGCAATCTGGTCGATGAGGACGCCGTGTACGCAGCGGTGAAATCCGGCGAGATCGCCGGTGCCGGCATCGACGCCTGGACCACCGAGCCGATGACCGATTCACGCTGGGCTGAGCTGGACAACGTCGTGCTCACCCCGCACAGCGCAGCGAACACCCACGGCGTGTGGGCGGCCAGCGCGGCGTTGGCCGCGGAGATCGTGGTGAAGGCCATGCGCGGTGAGCAGCCAGCGCAGCTACTCAACCCCCAGGTGTGGGACGGCTGAGGTGTGGGACGGCAAGCCATGATCACGATTTGTGTGTCAAGAACGACACGATATGTCACTCTGGGCACCAAAACCGTGATCATGGCCCGTTTCGGCGCGGACGCTTCGCGTAAGCAATCGACATCGAAACCGTCCTCACAGCGCGAATAGCCACCGGTAGACCAACGTAACCTTGACCAATCACAACGACGCGCTGCGCCGCCAGAAATGCAGTACATGGAAGCCCCGAGTCAGTTGTCACTGTAAGCGACTACTCGCATACTAACCGATACGACAATCCAACCGTCAGCTAGCACCTTTTGCGGGCCCGCTCGGGGTAGCGCTACGGTCGGGAAGGTCAATCGAACACGCGGGAGCTCGTACCGAAACGGGCTGAGAGGGCAGCTGGAGAATCTCCGGGGCTGTCGACCGCAGAACCTGTCCGGGTAATGCCGGCGTAGGAAGGGTAATTTATGACAACGCTTCACGACCGCACCGTCAAGCCCGCGGTGACCACCGGCCCGATCGCCGGGTCCCGGAAGATCTACCGTGAGGTGACCGGCGGTTTGCAGGTGCCCGCGCGCCGAGTGGACCTGACCAACGGCGAACACTTCGACCTCTACGACACCTCGGGTCCTTACACCGACCCGCATGCCCACATCGAGGTCCACAATGGACTTTTACCGTTACGCGCGCCGTGGATCGCGGCCCGCGAGCCGGTGGGTGGCGCGGCCACTCAGCTCGCCTGGGCCCGGGCCAGCATCGTCACCCCCGAGATGGAGTTCATCGCCGCTCGCGAGGCCCTCGACGTCGAGTTGGTGCGCGCCGAAGTGGCTCGCGGGCGTGCGGTGATCCCGGCCAACCACCGGCACCCGGAATCCGAACCGATGATCATCGGGAAGAAGTTCCTGGTGAAGGTCAACGCCAACATCGGCAACTCGGCGGTCACCTCCTCGATCGAGGAGGAGGTGGACAAGATGGTGTGGGCCACCCGCTGGGGCGCCGACACGATCATGGATCTGTCCACCGGCAAGCGGATCCACGAGACCCGGGAGTGGCTGCTGCGCAACTGCCCCGTCCCGGTCGGCACCGTGCCGATCTACCAGGCGATGGAGAAGGTCAACGGTGACCCGGCGTCGCTGACCTGGGAGATCTACCGCGACACCGTGATCGAGCAGTGCGAGCAGGGCGTGGACTACATGACGGTGCACGCAGGCGTGCTGCTGCGCTACATCCCGCTGACCGTTCGCCGGATCACCGGCATCGTCTCCCGCGGCGGGTCGATCATGGCCGCCTGGTGCCTGGCGCATCACCGCGAGTCGTTCCTCTACGAACACTTCGAGGAACTGTGCGAGATCCTGCGCCGCTACGACGTCACGTTCTCCCTCGGTGATGGCCTGCGGCCCGGTTCCATCGCCGACGCCAACGACGCCGCACAGCTCGCCGAGCTCAAGACGCTCGGCGAGCTGACCCACATCGCCCGGCGCCACGATGTGCAGGTGATGATCGAGGGCCCCGGGCACGTTCCGATGCACAAGATCGTCGAAAATGTGCGCCTGGAGGAGGAATGGTGCGACGAGGCGCCGTTCTACACCCTGGGTCCATTGGCGACGGATATCGCGCCGGCTTATGACCACATCACCTCGGCGATCGGCGCGGCGATGATCGCTCAGGCCGGTACCGCGATGCTGTGCTACGTCACGCCCAAGGAGCACCTGGGCCTGCCCGACCGCGACGACGTCAAGACCGGCGTGATCACCTACAAGATCGCCGCGCACAGCGCTGACCTGGCCAAGGGCCATCCGGGTGCCCAAGCTTGGGACGATGCCCTGTCCACCGCTCGGTTCGAGTTCCGCTGGCACGACCAGTTCGCGCTGGCGCTGGACCCGGACACCGCGCGGTCCTATCACGACGAGACGCTGCCAGCCCAAGCGGCGAAGACCGCCCATTTCTGTTCTATGTGTGGACCGAAGTTCTGCTCGATGCGCATCTCCGCCGACGTCCGGGCCTACGCCGAAGAGCACGGATTGTCTACTGTGGAGGCTCTAGAGGCCGGGATGGCTGAGAAGTCCGAGGAGTTCACCGCGGCCGGCGGGAAGGTGTACTTGCCAGTGACCGAAGCGTGAATGCTGGGCCTCCCGTCGCGCTGACCATCGCGGGGTCGGACTCCGGCGGCGGGGCCGGGCTTCAGGCCGATCTGCGCACGTTCACCGTGTGCGGCGTGCATGGTTGCGTCGCGGTCACGGCGGTGACGGTGCAGAACTCGATGGGTGTGGCCGGTTTCGTGGAGGTCCCACCGTCCGTTGTGGCTGATCAGATCCGGGCGGTGGCGACCGATATCGGAGTCGCCGCCGCCAAGACCGGCATGCTGGCCAGCGCGCCGATCATCTCGGCGGTGGCGAAGGTGTGCGAGGAGGTCGGCATCGGTCGCTCGGTGCCCTTGGTGGTCGATCCGGTGGCCGCGTCCATGCACGGCGATCCGCTGCTGGCCGTCGACGCTTTGACGGCGCTGCGCTCGGAACTGCTTCCCCGGGCCACCCTGGTTACTCCCAACCTCGACGAGGTGCGGCTGCTGGTCGGCGTGGACGTCGGATCCCGCGCGGAGCAGCACGAGGCCGCCCGCGCGCTGCATGCGTTGGGACCGCGGTGGGTCCTGATCAAGGGTGGGCACCTATCTGACGGCGCCGACGACGAACTGTGCCTGGACCTGCTCTATGACGGCACCGACTTCACCGAGTTCACCGGACCCCGGCTAGCTACCCCGCACACCCATGGCAGCGGCGACTCGCTGGCCGCCGCGATCACCTCCGCACTTGCCCGCGGCGCCACGATGCCCGAGGCGGTCGGCTACGGCAAGCGATACATCAAGCAGGCGATAGCCCACGCGTACCCGCTCGGCGCGGGAATCGGCCCGGTGTCCCCGTTCTGGCGCATCCCGCCCCCGTGGTGATGTTCTCCGCCTTGACCCATCTCGAATGCGCGCGTACCGGCGGACGCTATGCCGCCGACGAGGTCCAGGGCACATCAGCTGTGGGTGCGCCATTGTTGGCCCGTTACGACCTCCAACGGGTGGCGGCGACCGTGACCCGCGAGGAGATCTCCGGTCGCGCGGCGACCCTGTGGCGATATCACGAGCTGCTTCCGGTCCAGTCGGCCCAGCGGGTGGTGAGCCTGGGCGAGGGGACGCCGCCCGCGCGGGAATGCGCAGCCTGATCATGATGCCGGTGGATGCGCCCAGGATCACCCGCGCGGAGTGTTGGGTCAGCGGGGCCGAGCAGTATCTGGTGGACGGCCTCATCGGTGACGCCGGCAAGCTGATCGCGGCTTCGGTCGCGGACCGGGCGGGCTACCAGGACGTCTCGACGTTGAAAGAGCCCTACCGGTTGGAGGGCAAGAAGACGATGGCCTACGAGCTCGTCGAGCAACTTGGCTGGCGGACTCCCGACGTGATCGTCTACCCGACGGGTGGCGGCGTGGGGATCATCGGCATCCACAAGGCGCTGGGCGAGCTGCGAGAGCTCGGCTGGATCAGCGGGGAGCTGCCGCGGCTGGTCGCAGTGCAGGCCACTGGGTGCGCGCCGATCGTTGAGGCCTTCCAACGTGGAGCGGCCGAGAGTGAGCCGTTCCCCGACGCGCGGACCGTCGCGTTCGGCATCAACGTGCCCAAGGCGTTGGGTGATTTCCTGGTTGCTCAATGCGGTATATCGCACCGCGGTGGCCGTCACCGATGAGGCGTTGCTCGACGCACTGGGGGAGCTGGCTCGCACTGAAGGTGCGTTCGTGTGCCCGGAGGGCGCCGCCTGCTTCGCCGCCGTCGCACAGTTGCGGGCGGACGGTTGGCTCACGGGTGCAGAGCAGGTCGTCGTGCTCAACACCGGTACCGGCACGAAGTATCCCGAAACCGTCCCGATGAACGTGCCGGTACTAGCCAAAGACGGGCGCATCCCGTCCGGGTGAGCGAGGCGCTGCGAGTCACGTCGCGAAACGGGCGGCGGTGCGCTCACGGGCCTTGGCCGCTTCGACGTCCCGATCCTTCGGCGGTGCCGACGTCACCAGCTCGTCGAGCAGGCGCATCGAAACCTCCGCGACGGCGTCGACCGCCCGTTCGAACACCGCCTCATTGATCCGCGACGGCTTGGTGCAGCCGCTGATCTTCCGCACGTACTGTAATGCGGCGCTGCGCACCTCATCCTGTGTCGCAGGTGGGTCGAAGTTGTACAGCGGGCGGATATTGCGGCACATGCCCACATCGTAGAGACGAAAGCCGACTGCCGACGCCGGTCTCATCGACCCCACCAGCCCCAGCCGAGGCTGGGTGAATCCGCTACGCATGTGCCGCCACCGGCAACTTCAGCGCACAGTTGCCCGGCACGGCACAGTCGTGCGCCGCATCACCTCCTCCTCGGAGGTCACGGACAGTGACCTCAGCCGTCGGGTGCTGGCACCGTGATCCGCGCCGGTACCGGGG
>JAICHZ010000160.1 GCA_025924655.1 Pseudonocardiaceae bacterium
CACGTCGAGCAGTCCGTCGGCCAGCGTGGCGTCCGGGCAGATTCGCAACCCACCGCCGTAGCTGGACCCGTTGCCGACCGCGACCAGGATCGCCTCCAGCGCCACCTCGGCGGTCTCGGTGCGCACCCGCACCGGTCTCGGTGTTAAGGCGGCGAGTTCGGCCAGCACCGCCAGGTCGTACCGGCGTGGCCCGGCGGGCCAGCGCATCGCGTTGGCCCGCTTGTTCACCGCTGCGTCAAAGCCGGTGCACAACACCGTGGCGAAGCCGGCTGCGCCTTCGATGCGGCCCAGGTCGATCCGCCGTCGCTGTCCTTTTCGCAGGGCTTGGGCGATGTGCCTGGCGGCCTGCACCGGATCGGCGGGGATGCCCAGCGCCGCCGCCAGGTCGTTGCCGCTTCCGCTAGGCAGCACCGCCAGCGCGGTCGCGGTACCCGCGACGGCCTGGGCCGCCAGGTGCGCGGTGCCGTCCCCGCCGAGTACCGCGAGCACATCGTCCCCGCGCTGTGCGGCTTGTGCGGCGACCCTGCTGGTGGCGGCCGCATCGGGGGTCACGGTGGCGACGAGCTCCGGCACCACGGCGCGCAACGTGCTGGCCACCGTGCCGGCCACCCGCGTCGCCGCACCATGACCGGAATGCGGGTTGACGATCAGCGTGGCGTGCACAGCGCGGAATCATACGGTTGGCTGGTGCCAGCCTTGCGCTGCTCGGGACGATCGGGCACGTGCTGAGCGGTGCGCTGCCCTCGAGGCGCCTGCGAGGTCACGGTGAACTGTCTTGATCGTCGAAAGTGAGCCCCAGCAGTGCGAATCTGCACGGCCACAACTCACTTCTGACGATCTTCGCGGACAAGCGCACAGTATACGGAGTTGACGGCAAGCATGACGCGTATAGGCGTCGGAGGCGCAGTGGCCGGTTCCTATTGCCCTCGAAGTCACTGCTGATCGTCGGTGTGGAGGAGTTCCCCGCGCCTCCGTTGCGTTCAGCTTGCAGCTCGGAACTGCTCGTACCGCCGTTGTAGGAGCAAGGAGTCCGGCTTCTCGGACCGAGTGCGGGGAATCGACATCAAACGTTGGCCATGCCGCTCTTGCAGCCCATGCTGCAGCATCGGGCCGTCGATCTCATGGAGTAGGTCCGATCGAATCTCGACGAAGAGGTCTGGTCTGATGCCCAGGATGTTGCAGTCGTAGGCTGCGTGGTGGATCTTGCAGAGCGACATACCGTTACGAACTGCCGCGATTCCTGCTTCGTCATAGTCGGGGATGATGTGAGCTGCGTCGAGTAGCTCTCCGTGCCGGAGGGAGCACACGGCGCAGCGCGTGTCATACGCTCTGAGCACTGTCGCACGGAACACCGGCTGGTGGAGTCGCTGCCTGGTCTCACGCAGGATGTACCGACGGAGTCGCTCTTCGACCGGACTACCGGCGGATACCAAACCCCTCGCCACATCGGGATCAATGACGAACTGGTGATGATCTGGCTCTTCCCACAGCAGATAGACCGGATAAACCGGCTCGTATAGACCGGGCCCCACGCCAAAAAACCAGATCAACGGTAGCCGATTTTCCATCGCAGCCCGAAGGGCCCTGTTCTCCGCCTGATCTGGGTTGTCGCCGCGCCATTTATAGCGAAGCAACCCGTCCGAGCCCACGGAGTCGTCATACGGCCGGGCCTGACCATTCGGCGTATAGACGGTCCTGATTGACAGGGCCGCGGATAGCTCCCTGGGTTTGCGAATCCCGCGTTGGGCGTCCATGAGACGGAACTGCCTGCCGCCGATCTCAAAGTCGAGCAGGTCTGCGGACGAGATCGACGCGGTGCCATCGTGTGTGCGGACGGTCAGCCACTGCATCGCCTCGCGCCGGAGTTGTGTATCGAAATCGGTGATCATCGTGACCGGTAGGCGTCGGCGCGATGCGCGATGGTGACGACCTCGATGAGGACTTGGTGGTCATCGATGCGGTAGATGATCCGCCATTCGGCGCGCCGGACCCAGTAGTTACCGACCCAGGAAGAGACGAGTGGCTTACCCACCCGGTAGGGGTCCTCCGCTACGACAGTGCGGATGAACTCGACGCAGGCGGTGGCGATCTTCTCTGGCAGCTTGCGCAAATCCCGTCGAGCACGAGGCGCGTAGATGACGGTGTAATGCGTCACGGCCGGTTCAAAAACTCGACCTCGACGTCGTGTGCGGCGACGCCCTAGCCAGCATCGAGCTCAGCCTCCCCCTCCGCAATCGCCGCTACTAGTTCCGGATCGGCCGCCACCTCGATGGTCTCCTCCAGAGATTCGAGGTACTCGGCGGATACCAGAGCCGCCACGGTATGACCATCCTGTGCGATGTCCACCCGGCCGTGGCTGCGTTCGAGCTCAGCCAAGACATCGGCGAGGGGCCGCTGGTCACCGGGGATGACGGTCATGACCCACAGTATGGCCCCTCGGCGCTACGCCGCGTCGTCGTAGCGGGATGCCGCGTGAATTCGACAGCACCGGCTCCACCCGATCACCCAGCGGCCGGCATCGAGATGGTGTCTCTACCCGGTGGCGGCGGACTTGTTCCACTGGGAATCCCAAACAGCACGTCCCGCGACTCACCTACCGGCCGCAGCTATCTCGCGGGAAGCAGTCGGGTGCTCCCGAACAGCGGGGGCAGGAAGCGCACCATCAGCCACGACCAGGTCAGGTGGGTCAGGATCGGCGCCTGGATGCCGCCGGTGGCCCGGCGCTGCAGACCGAACAGCGTGCCCATCGCAGCCGAGGCGAGCACTAGCGCCGGGTTTCGCGTCGCGGTGGTGGTCAGGGAATACACCGCGGTGGACAGGGCGACGGGGTGCCTGCCGCCGATGGCGGCGTAGAGGGCGCCGCGGAAGAAGATCTCCTCACCGGCGCCGTTTGCCAGGGTGGTGAGCAGCACGAGTGGGCTCGATCCCTGGTGGGCGTACTGCAGGACTCCTGAGATCGCCGTGTTCAGCACCGGAACGTGCCGAGCGGCGACGGCGCATACGTAGAACACGGCGAATGCCCCCACCCCGGTGAGCACCGGGGTGATCACCGGGCGACGCAGGGTGTGGTGGCGGCACTGTATCCAGCCGAGATGTAGCGGGCCGGCACCCAGCCCCCCGACGATCCAGGTCGCAGCCACACCGAGGGTCAGGCCGTAGAACTGCGGGGAGCCGGGTTTTGTCGACAGGGACATACCCAGCAGCCCCGCGCCGGCCAGGGAAGCCCCGGCGACGACTCGGCGACGATGGTGCAGCGCGATGTCGGATTCGCCGCGATCCCAGGGGACGTCGTCCACCGAGGGGAAGGGAAGCGCCGCCGCCGCTAGTCGTTCCCAGCGCCGGCGCCATTTCCGCACCGCGCTCGTCACGACCTCCGCCGCGCCTTAACCCGCTCACCGAGGGCCTGGAGTACGGCGTTGTCGTAGTCCAGCGGCTCGAACGGGATCAGCCGCCGGATGCTGTGCTCGCGCATTACCACCTCATTGGTCATCGAGTCGATCAGCGAGCGGCCGGTCTGCACGTCGACGTCGGTGACCAGCGATAACCACAGCGACGACAGCTGTGGCGAGAGCAGCGGCACAGGAATTATCAGCATCGGCCGGCCCTGGATAGCTGCGACTCGGCGCATCATGTCCACATAGGCCAGAATGTCCGGCCCGCCGATGTCGAAGGCGCGCCCGGCCGCTTCGGGAATTTCGAGCACACCGACCAGGTAGCGCACCACGTCGGCCACCGCGATCGGCTGGGTTCGCGTCTGAACCCACAGCGGGGCGATCATGATTGGCAGGTGTTCCACCAGCTGACGGGTCATTTCCCAGGAGATGCCGCCGTGGCCGACGATGATTCCGGCCCGTAGCGTGGTTACCGGCACACCACCGGATCCGAGCAGGTCCTCCACCTCACGGCGGCTGCGCAGGTGGGCTGACAGGTCGTCGGCGTCGTCGCCGAGACCGCCGAGGTAGACGATCCGGCGCAGTCCCGCTTCAGCCGCAGCGTGGGCGAAGGTGCGCGCTGCTTCGGCGTCACGCTGCTCGAAGTCAGCGTTGTCGAGGGAGTGCACGAGGTAGTAGGCGGCATCGCAGCCAGCGAGGGCCGTGCTCAGCGATTCGACGTCATGCACGTCACCGTGAACCGCTTTTCCCGCGCCATGATATTTCTCGGGACGGCGCGTCATCGCCCGCACTGCGTGGCCGGCTTGCTCCAACGCGGGACACAGCCGCCTGCCGACGAATCCAGAGGAACCAGCCACCAACACCTTCATGAGTGCACTCTCTCCCACTGGCACGGTAAGGGCGACCGTGGCCACCGGCGCATCAAGCATCCGGCGTGATTCAGCGGGTCCCCTACGTTGCGTCGTCGTAGCGGGATGCGGTGTCGTCCGTCGCCACCGGTTCCACCCGGTCATCCAGCGGCGACGGCTCGTCCGGATCCAGATCGTCCCAGCCTTGCTCGGCTCGCCGGCGCGCCACGGCGCGGTCGTGCTGCCGGGCAATCAACACTGAGGTCTCGAACAGCACGACCAGGGCGCCGGCCAGCGCCAGCATCGAGATCGGGTCGTTGCCGGGGGTGGCGACTGCGGCCAGCACGAACAGTCCGAACAGGATGCCGCGCTGCCAGCGCTTGAGCTTCGCGTACGGCAGCACACCGACCCGGTTGAGCATCACCACCAGCAGTGGCAGTTCGAAGGTCAGGCCGAACACCCCGAGCATGGTCAGCAGGAAACCGATGTAGGCACCACCGGTCAGTGCGGTGATGAACTCGCCGCCGCCGAGGTTCGCCAGGAAGGAAAGGCCCGTGGGTACCACGTAGTAGGCCAGGACAGCGCCCCCGGCGAAGAGCACACTGGCGGCACCGACGAAGGTGACAGCGAACTTGCGCTCCTTCGCATAGAGCCCCGGTGTGATGAATGCCCATATCTGATAAACCCAGATCGGGGCGGTCAGTACCGCACCGGCCGCCAAGCCGACCTGCATCCGCAGGGTGAACACTTCGAACGGAGCGGTCTGCAGTAATTGACACCGGCCAGGATTCGGGGTCAGCCGCAACGTGGGTGGCAAAGCGCAATACGGGCGAGTGATCAGATCGCCGAGGCTGGGCACCCCGAACGCCGAATACCCCCACCAGACGAACCCGAGGACGCCCCCGAGACCGACCGCGCACAGTGCGATGAACAACCGGTTGCGCAGCTCGTACAGGTGCTCCATGAGCGTCATGGAGCCGTCTGGATTGGTCTTTCGTCGACCGCCCGACCCAGCCGGGAAACGCATGTCGCTCACCGATCCACGTCGTCAGCGCGGCGTGTCGTTGTCGCGCTGGGGCCGATTCTCCTGCTGCGGTGCCAGCGCGCTCGCCTCCTGGTCCGACCGCGCTCCCTTCGTCTCGGCTTTGAAAATTCGGATGGACTGCCCGATGGCCCGGGCGGCTGTGGGGAGCTTGGTGGCACCGAACAGCACAACCAGGACCCCAAGCAGGATGACCAGCTCCCAGCCAGACGGAATGCCCACGATGGGTCTCCTTCCTCGCCTCGGGTGCGGGATCGATGCTACGCGGTGCAGCTATCCGGCGTTGCGGCGTCGGCGTCGCCGGTCCAGCGCCACCCGCAGCGCAGCGACCCGGGAAGCGAGCGGGCCGATGCGGTCGGCGAGGTGGGCTCGGCTGCACTGCACCGTCGCGGCCAGCCGCCGCGCTGGAGCGACAAGCGCCCGGAGAATCATGAGCAGCACGACGGCGCCCGCAGCGGCGAGCGCACCGCTGATCAGGTAAATCACGCCTACGACGTTAGCCCGTCTCGGATCGCTCCAGGTGGTCGGATCTGCGGATCGCCGCGCGAGCCCGCTGCGCCACCGCCACTGCCAACTCTGCGGGGGTCTGGACCACGACATCGGCACCTAGGCCCAGCACCAGACGCACCATCCACTCGGTCTCGGCGTAGCGCATTCGTACCGTCGCCGCTCCCCCTTCGCCCTCGATCAACTCTTCAACCGGGTAGTACTCCGCCACCCAGCGTGCGTCCGGGGCGAGTGTGAGCACGGCAACCTGCTGGTCTGGCTGGGCGCGGAACAGCCCGCCCGATACGTCGGTGGGTCGGGCCTGCGGCGGTGGCACCGCCGGCTCGTCCAGGGTGCTGACGTGCTCGATGCGGTCCAGCCGGAACAACCGCACGTCCTCCACCGAGCGGCACCAGGCCTCGAGGTAGCTGCGGCCTTCGACCAGGAGCAGCCGCATCGGGTCGACAGTGCGCTCACTGACCGTGTCCCGGGCCGGGGTGTAGTAGCGCAGGTGCATCGCGCGGCGACGGTCCAGCGCGTCGCGCACCGTGGCCAGCGCGGCCTCTTCCCTGGTGGCGAGGCCGACGACCACACCATCAGCCTGCCCCGCCGCCGCCTCGATCTTGGCCAATGCTCGGCGCACCGACCCGGCGTCGAGTACGCCGGGGATCTCGGCCAACGCTCGCAGCGCCACCACCAGCGCGGTCGCCTCCGCACCGGACAGCCGCAGCGGCCGTCGCATCCCGGCGTCGAAGGTGACGGTGACGGTGTCGCCCTCGAAGGACAGGTCGATGAGATCACCCGGACCGTAGCCGGGCAGCCCGCACATCCACAACAGTTCCAAGTCACGGCGCAGCTGCGCGACCGTGACCGAAAAGTCGGCTGCCACCTCCTCGATCAGGACACCAGGCCGAACCAACAGGTAAGGCACCAGGGCCAACAGCCGCGGCAACCGGTGCGCGACGCCCTCCATCAGCCAGCGCTCCCTGCGGCCGCCAACAGCCGGGCCCGCACCGCGGTAGCCAGTTCGGTGGGTTCCAGCACCAGGGCGTCCGGTCCCAGCCCGGCTATCCATCGGACGGCGACGTCATAGCCCGGCAGCTCCACCGTGACGACGTCGCCGGGCACATCCTGCACAGTCATCGTGCGCAGCACCGTCGCCCGCCGGCGCAGGCCGTACGCGCGACCGTGCGCTAGCCACAAGCGGGCGGTGTGCGCCGCAGGCGGCGGTTCCGCGGAACCAGCCACGATCTGCAGAAGGTCGACTCCTGGCGGTCGTTGCACCGCCCCCGAAGCACCAACGGCGCGCACCGGCCCGACGATCCGGGAAACGCGGAAACAGCGGGTCGCCTCCCGGTCGCGGTCGTGTCCCACCACGTACCAGCGGCCTCGCCAGGACACCACCCCCCACGGTTCGAGGATGCGCGCGGCGGGCTGCTCGGCCGGATGCCTTCGGTGCCAGAACGTCACGACCTGCCCCTGCTGGACCGCCGAAATCAACGGGGTCAGCGCCGGTTCGGTGGCCCGCACCCGAGGTTGCACCACCACTGAGGGCTCGGTGTCGACCTCGACTCCGGCAGCACGCAGCTTCAGTAGCGCGCCGTTGGCGGCACCGGACAGCTGGGGGGAATCCCACAGCCGAGCGGCCAGCGCGACAGCAGCCGCCTCGTCGGGTTCGAGGTCGATATCGGGCAGCTCATAGTCCCGGCGCGCGATGCGATAACCGTCGCCGGCCTCGAAACCTGGGATCCGCCCCGTCTCCAGGGGCACGCCCAGCTCCCGAAGCTCAGCCTTGTCCCGCTCGAACATCCGGAAGAACGCTTCGTCGGAAGGCGCGTCGGCGTAGCCGGGCACGGTCCACCGGATCCGTTCAGCGGGCAGATACTGGCGGCTGGACAGCAGGCACAGCACCAGGTTGACCAGACGCTCGGCGCGGGCGGCAGCTGTCACGGGGGCAGCCTACGGCCGGCCTGACGACACCGGTCGAGAAGCGTTCGACCAACGCTGTAAGTTAACCGCAGCGCCCTTGACGGTCACGGCTTTCTGCCTAGTCGGGTGCCACCTCAGGTAGGCCACGGCGCCGCCGCCGGCCATGTCTTTGGCAATCCTCGATGATCGACTGCCCGAGCTCTTCGGTGGGCATCATCGCGAGCCGAGCGACTTCCCAGTGCTCTACCCCAGCACCGCGTGCCGGCCGCAGGCGTGGGCGGCTGGCGATCGTGGCGCTATGCCTGGGCCTGCAACCCGACGTGCCGGCTGGGACTGTGTCGCTGAATCCCGTGCTACCGAGGGGATTGCACCGCATCGAGGTCCACGGAATTCCCGTTCCCCGGCGCCAGCTGTCCCTCGCGCATGACGGCGATGGCGCCAAGGTGATCGAAGCACCGCCCGGTCTGCGGGTTGAGGCGCAAGCCGGGCCCTTCGGCTGAAGTATCGATGCAAGTCGCTCTGGTTACCTGGGGATAACCCCAGGAATTCCAGAGGGAGGGCCCCTCGCAGTCCGGGTGCGCGCCCCATCGTTCGGCGTCGCCTTCTGCCGCATTGTTAGCACCGGAGGGGCTGGCTTATCAGCCCACATGAGAA
>JAICHZ010000161.1 GCA_025924655.1 Pseudonocardiaceae bacterium
AGTTCGCTGTACCTACGTCCTGCATCGGGAGCGCCGGAGGGCGCGAGTCGCAGGACGCAACGAAACGGGCAGCGGCGAAGGCGCGTCGAGCGAGGCAAGCGGTAGTGTCACGGGACTTGGGCGACCACTCGTCGACCGACGTAAGGAGGACGCAGTGCCAGAGCTGCTGATCGACTTCATCACCTCGCTGGACGGCTACGGAGCCGCGGAGGGCTGGCCGGGCTGGTGGGGCCTGGAGGGGCCGGAGTACCTGACGTGGCTCGGTGAGCAGCCGGAAGGGGACTACACGGTCCTGTTCGGGGCGAAGACCTACCGGTTGATGTCGGAGTTCGCCGCTCAAGGCGAGCCCGGCACCGACGTACTGGCCGGGATGCCCAAGATCGTCTTCTCCACCACGCTGACCGAGCCGCTGTCCTGGCCGAACACCCGACTGGTGAGCACAGACCCGGTGGCTGCCGTCCGGGAGATGAAGTCCACCGGCACCGAGTCGATGCGCACTCTGGGCAGCCTGACGTTGTGCCGCTCGCTTCTCAAAGCCGGTCTGGTGGATCGCTTTCGGGTGGTCGTCTTCCCGGTTATCACGGGCAGCACCGGCAGCGACCGGATCTACGACGGGTATCCCGACGTAGCCCTCGAACTGACCGCCAGCCGCACCTTCGACGGTCGTTCCCAGCTGCTCGAGTACGTTCCCAGGGTCTTGGACGGTCCACCAGGCACCAGCTGAGCCACTGGAGCGTGATTGATCTGGCGTGTATCCGGGGGCAATGTGGATGGCACGACGCCGAGAGGCATCGGCTCGACGTACACGGCATCGAGGAGCAACCGATGGAGATCCCCGAGCGACCCCCGGCGCTGGTGCGCTGGACCCAGCGGCTTGAGGGTGCGGCAGCGCTCGACCGGCCGGTGCGTGCCATCGAACCGACGATCCGAGCAGCGTTCGGAACAGGACGGCGGGCCTCGGTGCTGCGCGGTGACTGGCTTGGACACGCCGTCCACCCGTCGTTGACCGACCTGGTGATCGGCACCTGGACCTCTGCGACTCTCCTCGATTGGTTGGGAGGAGACGAATCATCGACCGCCGCGCAGCGGCTGGTCGCCACTGGGCTCCTGGCCGTCGGCCCGACCGCCTGGACCGGATGGGCGGAATGGTCGGCATTGGACCCTCGCGATCAGCGGGTCGGCCTTGTCCACGCCGTCACCAACGGTCTCGCCATCGGGGTCTACGCGGCGTCTTGGGTTGCCCGTCGTCGTGGGCGCCACGGCACGGGGGCGAGGCTGGCCCTTGCCGGAGCAGCCGTCTCCGGAGTCGGCGCGTACCTGGGCGGACACCTCGCGGCCGCCCGCAAGGCAGGGAGCCGGCATCCTGCCTTCAACGGCCACTCGCCCGCCTGAACCCGCAGCGGTCGGCCGCGGAGACCCTGCGCCGGCTCGTGTTCGCGCACCACGTGGTCGATGTGCAGCTCCGCGGCAGCGGGCGGCACCCACTGCCGCCGCTGACATGGGCACTCCCCCTGCCCGTCTGTGGTGGCGGGCGCGACGGTAGCTCGTGAAGGTCCTACAGTCGGGAAGGTGCAGGCGCCGCCTCCGGCTCGGTCGGTCACGAAGACCGTGACGATCGACCGGCCCGCCGACGAAGTCCACGCGTTCCTGGCCGACGCGACGAACTGGCCCCGCTGGGCCATTGTGAACATCCTGGCGGTCGAACCAGGAACCGAGTCGCGATGGTGGAAGATCACCACGCCCGACGGGTATGCCGACTTCCGGCTCCGGGCCGATCCCGCGACCGGCGTCGTCGATCACGACTTCCGAGACGAGTCCATGGAAGTCGCAACGGTCCCAGCCAGGGTGGTAGCGAACGGGCGAGGCGCAGACTTCTTGATGACCGTCACCCAGCCGCCTGAGGTGGACGACTCCTTCTTCGAGGAGCTGATGCGTTCGGTTGAGACGGAGCTGACCACGCTCAAAGAGGTGCTCGAAGCCGTTGCCGAGTGAGATCAGGCATCCGTACTCTCATGCCGCTTTCCGTACCCGGAACGAACCGGACAGCGAGCCAGTGTCCAGGCAGCCGTACAGGATGGCTCTCCCCCGTGCAGGAGCATCGATCGCACTCCTGTTATGCCCGGGGCGGGGTGGGCCCGGCACCGAACAGTCGGCGCCACCACGCCCGCTTGGCAGATCCTGCTGGACGGCAACTGCGTTCCCACTCCGACTTGGTCAGCAGCTTGCCCGCCCGCCGCTGCCTTGCCACGCACTCGGTGTGTGCATGTCGGCGGCGCTCACGGTCGCCCTCGGGAGAGAGCAGCGTGTTGGGGTTCATCGCCAACAGGTAGCCGTGGCAGATCGGGCACGTGTAGGTCTTCGGCTGCCTGCTCTGCGCGGGCCGGATGTCCCACCAGCGCGCTGAGTCCGCCACTGAGCAAGGCTACGACCGATGCACTTCGACGCCTCCGGCACTTACTTCGGCCGGGACATGCGCGTCCGGTTCTCCTCGGCGCGACGGCGCAGAACGGCGCGCTCGCTTTCGTTTTTGGTTCGCGCGGCCGCCTCGGTGAACGCCTCGCTTGCCTGAGCGTGGAGCCCGGCCCGCTCGAGCAGATCCCCACGCACGCTCGGCAGGAGCGGTGAGTCGCCTAGCACACCGTCCTCCAACCCCGCCAGCACGGCAAGCCCCGCGTCCGGGCCGAACGACCGGCCGTGTGCGACGGCCCGGTTCACCTCCACGACCGGCCCCGGTGCGGCGCCGGCCAGCACGTCGTACAGAGCCGCGATCCGGCGCCAGTTCGTGTCCTCGGCCTGCTTCGCCCTAGCGTGCTGGGCGGCGATCGAGGCCTGCAGGAAGTACTTCCCGACCGCCTTCCCGGACGCGGCGAGCCGCTCGGCCTCTTGCAGGGCAGCAAACCCGCGTCGGATCAGCAGCTGGTCCCAACGCGTCCGGTCCTGCGCCTCGAGCAGCACCGGCTCGCCGTACGCATCGACCCTGGCGGCCATCCGTGATCCCTGGATCTCCAACAGCGCCTGCAGCCCGAGCACTTCGGGCTCGTCCGGAGCGAGCGCGGCCAGCATCCGCGCAAGCCGCATCGCCTCGTTCGCCAGGTCGGGCCGCATCCAGTGTTCGCCGGCAGTGGCGGTGTAGCCCTCATTGAAGATCAGGTAGATCACCGCCATGACGTCGTCGAGGCGCCTGGTCCGCTCCCTTCCGGTCGGCAGCTCGAACTCAGCATGAGTCTCCGACAGTGTCTTCTTGGCTCGCGAGATGCGCTGGCCCATGGTCGACTCGGTGGCCAGGAACCCGCGGGCGATCTCGGCGGTGGTGAGCCCTCCGACCAGCCGCAGCGTTAAGGCGGCCCGCGATTCGGCGGTCAGGGACGGGTGGCAGGACAAGAAGATGAGCCGCAGGACGTCGTCCTCGATGTAGTCCACCTGGGAATCGAGGTCGGCCATCGCTGCCTCCTCGCTCCCAGCTGCATGGTCGAGTTCCGCGGTCTTGCGGCGCAGGTTGTCGGCGCGCCGGAAGTGATCGATGCCGCGCCGCTTCGCAGTGGTCATCAGCCACGCGGCCGGGTTCTCCGGTACGCCAGACGCCGGCCACTGCTCGAGCGCGGCCACGAGCGCGTCCTGCGCAAGATCCTCGGCCAGCTCCACATCACGGGTCATCCGGGTGAGAGCGCCGACGAGGCGGGCCGACTCGGCCCGCCACGCGGCGATGATGGCCTCGGTGGTGTCATCCCGACTGGTCTCTGCCGGCACGCTGCCAGCGTAAAGACCCAGGTCAGTCGGCGGGCGCCTCCGGGCCGTCGGAGATCTGGCGCAGGGTCGAGATCACGGTGACCTCGGGCCAGTACTTCGCGTGCAGCTCGGCGAACTCCCGCCCGTCGGCCACGGCGTCCTCGAGGCTGTCGTACTGCATGATGGCCCAGCCGCCGACGACCTCCTTGGCCTCGGCGTACGGTCCGTCGACCCGGGTGACCTCGCCGTTGCGGACCACGAAGTTGACTGCGTCCTCAGTGCCGTACAGCCCGCCGCCGTCGAGGAAGACGCCCTTGGCGGCCTGTTCGCCGATGTAGGTGTCCATCGCCTCGAACAGCGCCTTCGGTGGCGTCCCGACGCCCTCTTCCATCCTCACGAAACCCATGAACCTCGGCATCTCGATCACTCCTAGTGGTTGCCGGTGAGCTGCTTCTCGCCCGTACGTCGAACGGCTGGCCGCCTCTTCGACATCGCCCGTCAAAGTTTCCTTCCCCGGGCAAACATTCCACGCCGCGGACCCGAGCGCGCAGCGCGCACAGAGCCGCTCCGCAGACCTGCCGGCTCCTCGGGGTTGGTAACCACATGACCGGGACGGCCAGGCAGATCAGCTGGGAGTGGTGGCGGAGCCCTCCTGCATCAGTGACCTTAGGTAGTCCTCCATCTTGTCCCAGCTGTCTTCCTGGCCGTCGGTCTTGGTCATGTGGTCACGGCCGGCCCGGTCACGGAATGCGAGCGTCATCCTCGCCGTCGTCACTCCGCCGGTCTCTTTCAGCTCGACCGTCTCGACGGCCTCCGCGTCGGGCCACCCCTCGAACAGCCAGGTGTCGACGACCTTGGTCGGCCGCTCGATCTCCAGGTACGTGCCCCGGAAAGAGCACTCGGTGCCGTCCTTGGTCACCGAGACCATGTGGTAGTCCCCGCCCACGCGCAGGTCGATCGAGCACACGGTCAAGGTGTCGTCGAAGGCGGCGAACCAGTGCCGCACGTGCTCCTCCTGGGTCAGGACGTCGAAGACCAGCCCGATCGGGGCGTCGAACTGACGGGTGGTGACGATCTCCAGTGCGCTCGGATACTCGGTGACCGCCGAACCATGCCGGTGAGGTGTCATGGTCGCTCTCCTTGTCGTTGGAGCTCTTGCAGGTAGCTGTCCAACCGGTCCAGGCGCTCGTTCATCGCCTGCTGGCAGCAGGGCCACGTTCTCCGACCGATGACTGGATGCTTCCTCAGAAGGCTGTCAGCTATTGGATACCGCCACCCGTTTCCGGCGGTTGAAGGCGGAACTCCTCGGACAGCATCGTGATGTCGTGTCGGTCCACCTCGCGCAGCTCATAGCCGCTGCGGTTACGCAGAGCGAACTCGGGCCGTTCGGTCCGGACGACCAGACCCGCAATCTCGCCCTCGCCAGAGAGGTCCTCGATGCTGAACATGGATGGACGATTGGCGCTGCCGTAGCGCAGTCGACCGTCGTCAACAGCCTCGTAGAAGTGGAGGTCAACGCGACGACTATGGCCGTCGTGCAGCACGAAGTTCCACGGACGATCGCCTGGCCATGGGTGGATGCGATCGATCCCCTGATCCACCAAAGCCAAGAACAATGCCTCGGTGTCGGATGCTTCCACCCAGATGTCCACGTCCGAGTGATCCCGCGTCTGTCTGCGCAGCAAGGCATCCACGGCCCACCCACCTCCGACGCACGCCGCCACTCCATGCGCGTCGAGCGCGCTCATCAACGCACGGGCTGCCTCCGCCGGCATGGCGTAGTCGTTCACGTCCCGAGACTCTCACGAAGGCGCCCTGCGGTTGGGGCCTACCGATCGCAGCGCCTTCAGGCGACTGTCACTTGGTGAACTTGATGTAACGGTAGTCGCCGTTGGCGGCCAGGTTGAGTGCACCGCCGCGAAACATGGCTCGCACCCGTACTCGCTCCCCGACCTCGTGAGTGCCGACCAGCCGAACCCCTGCCTGACTCTCCTGGTCAAGGCGAACACACGGCGTCGTCTCGTCATAGCCCCAGGCTCCATTTATGTACCACTCGAAGTGGAAGTACACGCAGACTCCGGGCTTGGACGGAGAGACGGTCACGGTTTCGACCGGATTCTGGCTGACGTGGTACAGCCGAAATACTCCGGACTCGGCGTAGTAGCCCTGCAACAGGTCGTGGACCCTGGCCTTGACCAAAATCATTCTGCTCTTGGCCTGGACTGACAGCGTTTGTGCATCGCCGGTGAAGGTCGCCGTGAAGGTCATGTTCACCGAGGCCCGCACGGAGGTGACAAACGTGCCGTCCGCATTCACCTTGCCCCTCGCCACGAACTTCGGCGTTCCCTTGTTCGGAGTGGCGTAGATCGACACCACCGGGTTACCGTCGCCATAATTCCCAAGCTGTGTAACGATCCTCACCTTGGCCGCATAGGCGTACTGCGTGTGTTCCGTACCGATCGTCAGTGTCGGGCGACGCTTTGGATTCATCATTCGGAGATCCGCGGGGTGCCCGGTGCCCCCCCAGGTAACGGCGAATAGATGTGACGTCCCGAACGCCAACCCGTCCGACTCCAGCTCCGCGGCGCCAAAGCTGTACGAGCTGTACCTGGCGGTCTGGCCCGGCGTATAGAGCCAGATCGATGGGCGACCGGCATCGACACCCGCTGCCACGAGGCCGTCTCCACGAATCGCCGCCGCGTTGGGGTACTCGGTGGATGGATAGGTTCCAATCTGGCCCAGATCCGCGGTGCTCAACAGTATGTGGTGGTACGGGGACCCGCAGGCGATGAGAAGTCCGGAGCCGCCCGGCGTCATAGCCATGGATCTGATCTCACAGATCGACGTGGTGGCAACCTCCACCGCGGTAGGAGCGGTCCCTCCGCTGGTGCTTGTCACATCGAACTCGAAGACGCGGCCAGAGGATTGTGCGATGACCACGTTCGGGAGCGCTTCAGATGAAGTAAGCACAGGGCTTTCGCCCGGTCCCGGCCCGTCGGAGACCCCGTTGTAGACGTCACCAGTGGCGGTGTCGATAGCTCCGAGCGTCGCATCGCCAGACCTGCAGCCGGCACTTTCCCCTACCCACAGCAGGTCAGCAGACCAGGTCAGGCCCACCGGACACGAGCCAGTCGCCAGTTGGTAAGTGGCCGTCACCTGCAGCGACTTCGTGTCGACGGCGATCACGGCGTCGGCCTCACTCTCGGCGACGAAAAGCGTCGAGTGGTCGGGACTCAACGCCAGTCCTGTGGGGTCAGCCAGGCCCGAGAGCGTCGTGATCGGGTGATCGAAGGTGTCGAAGACGCCCAACTTGCCGCTCGAGCCTTCGCTGACGAAGACGCGGGCATCGTCGGGATCCACGATCAGGTGGGAGAACCCGCTCAACGGACTCGTCGCCGTTCGCGCCCCCGTGCTGGCAGTCCATGTCGGAGCCGCGGCGGCGGTCGCCGGCGCTACGAGCGCCCCGGACATCAGAACCAAACCGAGCGCCACGGCTATTTTCCGCATTGAGACTCCTCACTCGCAGTCGCTCAATTTACGACGAGCGGACGCATGCTAGCGCAGATTCGTGGGCGGCCAATTGGTTATAGCTCAGTCTGTTGCCTCGGGGCTGGATGGCTTAGCGAGCGCAAGCAACCTGAGAAAGGCCGCGCGACCCGCATGTCTCACTCGTACGGCAACGGCAAAGAACTGCTCCGGGTGGGCGCGCTCTTGCCCGCCAGGAGATGCACCACGAGCCGAAACGGAATGCGGGCGGCCATTCGTCTGGATCCTCGACAGCGTGCTTGTCGTCCCCGCGCAGTGAACAACCCACCGTCGAGGCGTGGCAGCCCCTTCTCTCAGTCGAGTGCTGCTCGAAGTTGGCGTAACCACTCCTGTCCCAGGTGGCGTCCGTTGGGCAGGTGGTCGTCGCGATCCCAGCGCCATGCTGTGATCATCGCGAGCGCCAGGATCCGGCACTGTCGCAGCAGGTCTTCGTCGGCGTCGGGGTAGTGCACAGCAACCTCTTCGGGCGCATGCGCGAGGTCGAACTCGACCGGCCCGCGGCAGCACGTCTCGAGGTCGATGAACATCGGCCCGTTCTTCGTGGCGAGAACGTTGTTTGGGTGCGGCTCGCCGTGCAGCAGCTGCTCTGCGCGGCTCTGCTCAACGATCACTTGCCTCAGACTTCGCAGCGTCCCGCGCAGGAACTCCCTGTCGTCGTCGGCCAGTGCAGGCGTACGGGTGCTGCTGGCCAGGAGTGCCTCGGCCTCCTCGACCCGATCCGTGAAGTGCGGCGTGGGGATACCGACTCGGCGCATGCCGGCATGCAGCCGCTTGAGCGCACCGGCGTACTCAACCGGTGAGGGCGATCCGGGCGGCACAGGTGCGTAGAAGGTCCACAGCGTGACCACGAACTCACCGCGCTCGTATTCGCGGGCTTCCACCCGGGGGTCGAGAGCAGCCACCGGGCAGTCCAGTTCTGCGAGACGTTGAGCGAGCTCGACTTCGAGCTGCGCGGCCTGCTTGGCCGCGGGTGACACCCGGGCCACCGCATCGCAGGGGAGCAGCCGCAGGGTCAGCTTGTTCGAATCATGGAGAACGACCACCTCCTCGACCGGCAGCTGCAGCGCCGTGGCCGTG
>JAICHZ010000162.1 GCA_025924655.1 Pseudonocardiaceae bacterium
CCGGCGATGGTCTCCGCGACGCCGCGAGTGCCCGCCGCGAACGGCGCCAGTTCGAATACGCCCATTGGACCGTTCCAGAACACCGTGGCGGCACCGGCCAACGCCGCGGCGAAGTCACGCACCGTCTGCGGCCCGATGTCCAGGCCCATCCACCCCTCCGGGATGTCGCCGGCGGCAACCGTATCGGTGTTCGCCTCCGCCGCGAACTTGTCGGCGATGACCACGTCGCGCGGCAGCCCGATGGTGTCGCCGGCGGTTTTGAGCAGCCGGGCGCACACATCGACCATCTCGGGTTCCAACAGCGACGAACCGACCGGGTGGCCGAGGGCCGCCAGGAAGGTGAAACACATCCCGCCGCCGACGAGCAGGGTATCGACCTTGGGCAGCAACGCCTCGATCACGGCAAGCTTGTCCGACACTTTCGACCCGCCCAGCACCACGGCGTAAGGACGGTCCGGAGCCTCGGAGAGGCGTCGTAGGGTGGTCAGCTCGGTAAGCACCAGGGTGCCGGCATAGCCGGGCAGCCGCTGCGCGATGTCGACGACCGAAGCCTGCACCCGATGCACGACGCCGAACCCGTCGGAGACGAACGCGCCGCCGGATCCCACCAGGGCGGCGAGCTCGTCGGCCAGCGCGCCGCGCTCGGCGGCGTCCTTGGACGTCTCCCGAGGGTCGAAGCGGACGTTCTCCAGCAGCGCGACCGAACCGTCGGACAGTCCGGTCACCGCGGCTCGAGCCGAGTCCCCGACGACGTCGGTCGCCGCCGCCACCGGGGTGCCCAGCAACTCACCGAGCCGCGCTGCGACCGGCGCCAGCGAGTACGCCGGGTCCGGGGCTCCTTTCGGGCGCCCCAGGTGCGCGGTCACCACCACCCGCGCGCCGGCTTCCTTCAGCGCCTGCAGCGTCGGCAGGGAGGCCCGGATCCGCCCGTCGTCAGTGATCCGCGCACCGTCCAGCGGCACGTTGAGATCGGTTCGAACCAGCACGGCCCGGCCCGACACGCCACCGGCGAGCAGGTCGTCCAGCGTCCTCACAGCTGCGCCCTCACAGCTGAGAGCCGACCAGCACAGTCAAGTCAGCCAGCCGGTTGGAGTAACCCCATTCGTTGTCGTACCAGCCGACGATCTTGACCTGGTTGCCGATCACCTTGGTCAGCGGCGAGTCGAAGATGCACGACGCAGGGTCGGTGATGATGTCCGAGGAGACGATCGGGTCGTCGCTGTAGCGCAGGATGCCCTTCAGCGGGCCGTCGGCGGCGGCCCGGAAAGCCTCGTTGACCTCCTCGACGCTGGTGTCCCGGGAGACCGACGCGGACAGATCGGTGATCGACCCCGTGGGGATCGGTACCCGCAGCGCGTAGCCGTCGAGCCTTCCGTTGAGGTCCGGCAGCACCAGCCCGATCGCTACGGCGGCCCCGGTGGACGTCGGCACGACGTTGATCGCGGCAGCCCGGGCCCGGCGCAGGTCCTTGTGCGGGGCGTCTTGGAGGTTCTGGTCCTGGGTGTAGGCGTGGATAGTGGTCATCAGGCCCTTGTCGATGCCGAGCGCGTCGTGCAGCACCTTGGCCATCGGGCCCAGGCAGTTCGTGGTGCACGAGGCGCAGGAGATCACCGTCTGAGAACCGTCCAGCCTGGAGTCATTGACCCCGAGCACCACGGTGAGGTCCTCGCCCTTGGCCGGAGCGGAGATGATTACTTTCTTCGCGCCGCCCTCGTCGACATGCTTGCGGGCGTCGGCCGCCTTGGTGAAGAAGCCGGTCGACTCCAGCACCACATCGACGCCCAGCGCGCCCCAGGGCAACGCGCCCGGGTCCCGCTCGGCGAGCGCCTTGATCGTCTTGCCGCCCACCGCGATGCCGTCGTCGGTGACGTGCACGTCCTCTTTCAGCCGACCGAGCACACTGTCGTACTTCAGCAGGTGCGCCATGGTCGCGACGTCACCGAGGTCGTTGAACGCCACTACCTCGATGTCATGGCCACCCGACTGCACAGCGCGCCAGAAGTTCCGCCCGATGCGGCCGAATCCGTTGATCCCTACTCGAACGGTCACGTCATTAACCTTCCTCTGTACACAGACCAGCGTCACGCCAGCATGACTCCGTGCCACCCTATCGGCCGCCGCGCGGCTCGCAGGCCCCCCGGTAGGGGGAAGCAGCAGGGGTATTGCGACGTCAGGCGTCCAGCATGTCGGGTGTTACCGCGGATTCGGTGTCCGGCACCCCGAGCTCCTCGGCCTTGCGGTCGGCCATCGCGAGCAGCCGGCGGATCCGGCCCGCCACCGCATCCTTGGTCAGCGGCGGGTCGGCGAGCTGCCCCAGCTCCTCCAGCGAGGCCTGCCGGTGTTCCAGCCGCAGCCGGCCCGCGGTGGTCAGATGCCCCGGGATGTCCCCGCCCAGCAACTCCAGGGCCCGAGCGACCCGCGCCGCCGAGGCCACCGCCGCGCGCGCGGATCGGCGCAGGTTGGCGTCGTCGAAGTTGGCCAGCCGGTTGGCGGTGGCCCGGACCTCGCGGCGTACCCGGCGTTCCTCCCAGGCCAGCACCGAGTCGTGCGCGCCCAGCCGGGTCAGCAGCGCCCCGATGGCGTCGCCGTCCCGGATCACCACCCGGTCAGCACCCCGGACCTCACGTGCCTTGGTCGCGATGCCGAGCCGGCGAGCCGCGCCGACCAGGGCCAGCGCCGCCTCAGGCCCGGGACACGTCACCTCCAGCGCGGCCGAGCGGCCGGGCTCGGTGAGCGACCCGTGCGCCAGGAACGCGCCGCGCCAGGACGCCTCGGCATCGCACAAACCGCCGGAGACCACCTGTGGGGGCAGCCCACGCACTGGGCGGCCGCGGACGTCCAGCAACCCGGTCTGCCGAGCCAACCCTTCCCCGTCGCGGACCACCCGCACCACGTAGCAAGTTCCTTTACGCAGGCCACCAGCCGTGATCAGGTGCACATCGGAGTTGTGCCCGTACAGCTCGTGGACTTCCCGGCGGAGCCGGCGAGCGGCCGCGCCAGTGTCGAGCTCGGCCTCCACCACCACGCGGCCGGCGATGATATGCAACCCGCCGGCGAAGCGCAGCAACGAGGAAACCTCGGCTCGCCGGCAGCACGTCTTGGTTACCCGCAGCCGGCTCAGCTCGTCCTTGACGGCGGAGGTCATGGCCACTGGCGCTTCTCCTCCCCTTGCACGTCTACCAGTATCCGGCGCAGCGCTGCGGCCAGCGCCACCGGATCGTGGCGATCGGTGGATCCGTCGTCGGCGACCCGGTCAAGGTACGCGTGTCCACCGAGCGCCGCTGCGCACCGGTGCAACCGAGCGGGCGCCGCGACAGCGTCGACATCGGCGAGCACCGCGTGCACGGTGAATCCGGGCGGCGCGTGATCGCACAGGACGGTCAAGTACTGCTCCGGGGAGAATCCTGCGGTTTCGCCCGGTTGCGGGACGAGGTTGAGTATCAGTACCCGGCGAGCCTGCGTGCTCACCAGCGCGCTGGCCAAGCCGGGAACAAGCAGATGCGGTAGCACACTGGTGAACCACGAACCCGGCCCGAGAACCACGAGATCAGCCGCGCCGACCGCGCGGACCGCCTCAGCGCAGGCCTGCGGCCGCTCGGGCCGAAGCCGTACCCGGTGCACCCGACCCGGCGTTGTGGCCACCGCTACCTGGCCCCGGATCCGGCTGAGCCGCTCTGGATGATCAGCATCACCGTCGAGGCCAGCCACATCGGCCTCGATATCGAGAGGTTCGACAGTCATCGGCAGTACCCGGCCGGTCACTCGGAGCAGCGCACATACCTCGTCCAACATCGCCACCGGATCGCCGAGCACCTCCAGCAGACCGGCCATCATCAGGTTACCCACGGCGTGCCCGGCCAGCGCGCCGGTGCCGCCGAAGCGATGCTGGAACACTTCCCGCCAGCGCCCCGCCGCACCGTCGTCGGCGGCGAGCGCGGTCAGCGCCATGCGCAGATCGCCGGGCGCCAGCACCCCCAGCTCCCGGCGCAGCCGCCCGGATGAGCCGCCGTCATCGGCCACCGTGACCACCGCGGTGACGTCCTCGGTGATCGCCCGCAACGCCAGCAGCGTGGCGTAGAGCCCGTGGCCGCCGCCCAACGCGACCGCCTTGACGGAGCGGGTCACTCGCGTCCCACGTCTCGATGCACGACTTTGACGGTGACCTTGTCGATTCCGCCGTTGCGGTTGAGCCGGCTGGCCAACGCTTCGGAGACGACCACACTGCGGTGTTTACCACCGGTGCACCCCACCGCGAGGGTCAGGTAGCGTTTGCCCTCCCGCCGGTAGCCACCGCTGATCAGTCGCAGCAGCTCGAGGTAGCGATCCAGGAATTCCTCGGCGCCTTCCTGGGACAGCACGTAATTGCGGACATCGGCGTCGAGGCCGGTGAACTCGCGCAGTTCCGGAATCCAAAATGGGTTGGGCAGGAATCGCACATCGACCACGAGGTCTGAGTCCATCGGCAAGCCGTATTTGTAGCCGAAGGACACCACCGTGATCCGGGTGCGGGTGCTCGATTCTCCGCCGAAGGCGTGCTCGATCTTGGCTCGCAGCTGGTGTACGGACAGTCCGGTGGTGTCCAGAACCAGGTCAGCCTCGTCGCGCAGCGGCGCGAGCAACGCCCGCTCGGCTGCGATCCCGTCAGCCAGCCGGTCGTCGCCCTGCAGCGGGTGGCTGCGCCGGACCTGTTCGAAGCGACGGATCAACACCGCGTCGGTGGCTTCCAGGTAGAGCACCTTGGGCCGGTAGCCGCGGGCGTCCAGATCTTTGATCACCGCGGCGAGGTCATCAGTGAACGCCCGACTGCGCACGTCCATCACCACTGCGATCCGGGTTATCGCGCCCTGCGAGCGAGCGCCGAGCTCGACCATGGTGGCGATCAGCTCGGGCGGCAGGTTGTCGACGACGAACCAACCCAGGTCCTCCAGCACCTTCGCGGCCGTGCTGCGACCCGCGCCGGACAGGCCGGACACTACGGCGACCTCGATGCCACCCTGTATTTCGCTACTGCGCTGGATCTTGGTCACCGCGCCACTCCATTGGTTCCTTCGGCGCCGACGGGCTGATCCTCTGCGAGGGCCAGGGCTGCGAGCACCGCCCGCGCAGTGCTCGGACCGATCCCTGATACCTCGGTGAGCTCGGACACGCTGGCCTGCCGGATACGGCGCACCGAGCCGAAGTGCTTGAGCAGCGCGGTGCGCCGAGTCTGCCCGAGCCCGGCCACATCGTCCAGCGCGGATGCCGTCATCCGCGCTGACCGTTTCTGCCGGTGGTAACTGATCGCGAACCGGTGCGCCTCGTCCCGCACCCGCTGCAGCAGGTAGAGACCCTCGCTGGTGCGCGGCAGGATCACCGGATCGGCCTCGCCGGGCAACCAGACCTCCTCCAGCCGCTTGGCCAGCCCGGCGATCGCGACATCGGTCACGCCGAGCTCGAACAGTGCCTGCGCCGCCGCGGCGACCTGCGCCGGGCCGCCGTCGACAACCAGCAGGTTCGGCGGGTAGGCGAACTTGCGGGGACGCCCGGTTTCAGGGTCCAAGCCTGGCTGCGCGTGGTCGTTGTCCCGCAGGTAGCGGGCGAAGCGCCGGCGAACCACCTCGGCGATGCTCGCCACATCATCAGAGTGCCCGTCACCGGCCGCGTCCCGGATCGCGAAGCGCCGGTAGTCGGACTTGCGCGCCAGCCCGTCTTCGAAGACCACTAGCGAGGCCACCACGTCGTTGCCCTGCACGTGGCTGACGTCGATGCATTCGATGCGCAGCGGGGCGGTGTCCAGGCCGAGCTGCTCCTGGATTTCCTGCAGTGCCGCGGCGCGGGCGGTGAGGTCACCGGCCCGTCGAAGCTTGTGCTGCGCGAAGGCCTCCGCGGCGTTGCGCGCCACGGTGTCGGCCAGCGAACGCTTGTCTCCCCGCTGCGGTACCCGCAGTGCTACCCGGGCGCCGCGCAGCCCGGAAAGCCATTCGGCCAGGATGTCGGCGTCCTCGGGTAGTTCGGGCACCAGCACCTCACGCGGCACCGGCTGCATGGCGTCATCGGCAGCCTCAGCCAGCGCGGCCTGCTCGCCGTAGAACTGGGTCAGGAACTGGCTGACCAGGTCCACCTGCTCGACCCGGTCGATCACCCAGCCCCGCTGGCCACGGACCCGTCCGCCTCGAACGTGGAACACCTGCACCGCAGCCTCGAGCTCATCACAGGCGAAGGCGATCACGTCCGCGTCGGTGCCGTCACCGAGTACCACCGCCTGCTTCTCCATCGCCCGGCGCAACGCCCCCAGCTGGTCGCGCAGCCGGGCGGCACGCTCGAACTCCAGCTCGACAGCGGCCGTCTCCATCTCCCGCTCCAACCGGCGGATCATCTTGTCGGTCCGGCCGGACAGGAAATCACAGAAATCGTCGATGATGGCGCGATGTTGCTCGGCGGTGACATTACCTACGCACGGTGCTGAGCATTTATCGATATATCCCAGCAAGCAGGGCCGACCGATCTGACCGTGCCGCTTGAATACGCCAGCCGAGCACACCCGCGCCGGGAACACCCTGGTGAGCAGGTCGAGCGTCTCCCGGATCGCCCAGGCGTGCGCGTATGGCCCGAAGTAGCGGACCCCACGCTTGCGGGGCCCCCGGTAAACCTGCAGCCGGGGGTATTCTTCGTTGAGCGTCACGGCCAGGACCGGGTACGACTTGTCGTCGCGATACCGGACGTTGAACCGGGGATCGAACTCTTTGATCCAGTTGTATTCCAGTTGCAGCGCCTCGACCTCGGTGCTGACCATCGTCCACTCCACCGAGGCCGCCGTGGTGACCATCTGTCGAGTGCGCGGGTGCAGACCGGACAGGTCAGCGAAATAGGAGTTCAGCCGGCTGCGCAGGCTTTTCGCCTTACCGACGTAGATCACCCGACGGTGCTCGTCGCGGAAGCGGTACACACCCGGTCCGTCGGGGATCGTCCCCGGCGCCGGACGATAGGTGCTGGGATCCATTAATGGACCCCTCGTGAGTGGCAAACAATGTTATAACACTGTTTGCCACCTACGAGCTCGATCCTTCTGAGGATCGAGCGAATTCGCCAGCCCCACAGCGGCGCCAGCGCGTAGCCGGGATAGGACGCCAGCCAACTCGCACTACCCAGGCTGACGGCGTCCGCGCCGGCCCAGAAATACTCCCGGCAGTCGTCGAAGGTCTTGATTCCGCCGGTCGCGATCACCGGCAAGGTGATCCCTGCGTCGCGCAACTCGGCGACCACCCGCAGCCCGATCGGCTTGACCGCCCGGCCGGAAAGACCGCCGTAGCGGTTGGCCAACAACGGTTGGCCAGTCCGCGGGTTCAGCCGCAGCGCTCGCACCGTATTGATCGCGGTGAGCGCCGAGACTCCGGCGGCGGCGGCGCGGCGGGCGTGCCCGATGTAATCCCGGTCCGGGGACAGCTTGAGGATCACCGGGTGCCTGCTGGCGGGCACCGCATCGGCGAGCACCCCGTCCAGAATCGGTTCGAAATCATGATCGACGTTCGGGCAGGAGACGTTGAACTCCACGGCCGCGATCGCGCCGGTGGGCACTGCCGCGTTCACCGCGTCAACCAGCGCGACGAACTCCTCGGCGGCGAACCCGCCCACTGAGATGATGGTGTTCTGGTCGCGGGTGCGCGGGTAGTAGTCGCGCAGGTAAGCCTCGATCCCGACGTTGCACCAGCCAAAGGCGTTGATCCAGCCGCCGTCGACTCCGCGCAGGACCGTGGCGTAGCGGCGCAGTAGGCCGGGCAGTGCGTGCAATGGCCAATCGGTGCGGTTGGTGAAGTGCCCGTCGCGGGGCTGCGCCGTCAGGGTCCTGGTGGTGACCGCGCCGAAACGTTCCAGCGGCACGAACCGGGAGATCGGGCTCATCCCGTACGGCACCAGACCCGGATTGGGTGCGCCGTAACCGAGCAGGCTCGACGAGGTGACCAGCCGGTTGCGCAGGCGGATATCGCCCAACCAGACTTCGCTCACCGTTCCTCCCTGCGATCGCGGGACCCCCACAGGATAGGTCGCACTGGCGCGGACCATCTCGCCACTCCACCGCATTCAGCGGGCTCAGCGGGGCTATTCGGGACGTGCACACCCCGCTGAGCCCGCTGAACGCTCTGGCGGTGGCTCAGGAACGCGGTGGCATCACCCATGCGGCGACAGCGGCGACGAAGTCATCGAGACCCACGAGGTTCCCGAGTCGTGGTGGACGCCCAGCAGCCGGACCGCGTCGCCGTTGTCCCGCACCCGGCGAACCGCCATTCGGAGCC
>JAICHZ010000163.1 GCA_025924655.1 Pseudonocardiaceae bacterium
CCTCGCCCGCCAGGATCTTCTTCAGGTCCATTGGATGCAGCGACCCGGCCGCCAGCCGCTCGCCGGCGACGGCGAGTTCGGCATCACGCCACTCGCTCAGGGCCCGGAAGTACGGCTCGACCAGGCGATCGGGCACCGACATGATCTTGCCGAAGATCTCGCCCGCGGGGGCGGTCAGCGGAACGTAGTTGCCCCTGGACTTCGACATCTTGGTCCCGGTCCCGTCGGTGCCCTCGATGAGCGGGGTCGCGACCACCAGTTCCGGGATTTGGCCGCACACATCCATCACCTTGCGGCACATCTGCATGTTGAGGAACTGGTCGATCCCACCGACCTCCAGGTCGGTGTTGATCTCGACCGAGTCCAGCGCCATCACCACCGAGTACAGCAACTCGGCCAGCGACAGGCCCTGACCAGCGTCGAGCCGTTTGCGGAAGTCTTCGCGTTGCAGCGGCATCGAGACCGGGATCTGGGCGGTGATCTCGATCAGCCGGGGCAGCGTGACCTCGCGCAGCCAGTCGCCGTTGTGCCGGAACTGGGCCCGGCCGAAGTCGAAGAACGGGGTGACCTGCTGACGGTAGGTGACGAGATTGCGAGCGATGTCGTCGTCGGTGAGCGCGGGGCGCTCGTCGGAGCGACCAGACGGATCGCCGATCTTGGCCGTGACGTCACCAACGATGAACACCACCTGATGGCCCATCCGCTGCAACCGGCTCAGGATGAGCATCGGCACCGCGTGCCCGAGGTGGACCTCGGCGCCGGTGGGGTCGATCCCGAACTTCGCGACGAACGGCCGTGACTTGGTCTCGGCCGTCACGATCCGCTGGGCCAAGGCGTCGGCTGAGGGTTGAAGTTCCTGGGAGCGCTCGGCGATCAACATGGCCTGCTCGGCAGGGGACAAATCCCACAGGTCCAGGCAGCGCCGCTGCGTGGTCAACTCCAGCAGCTCACGCACGGTGGCGTCGGCCGCGAGGTCCGCGCCCACCAGCAGGGCAGTGGCGCGGTCGACGGACTGGCTGAGTCGGGTCATGGAAGCTCTCCGTGGCATGGCATATTGGTTGCTACCCTAACGGGCCGAATTGTCTGCGCGGCGCGGCGATCGATGGCTGGTAGACCGGTTCGATGGGTGCAGCGTCGATCGCGCGGACTCGGGTGTCGATCACCGGAACTTTTTTTCTGCACGGTGCCGTGTTCACCTCCTGGTACGCGCGCCTGCCGGCGATCCAAGAGCGGCTCGACCTCACGCCAGGGCAGCTGGGCATCGCCCTGTTCGGGGCCCCGGCCGGGCTGCTGGTGGCCCAGCCGGCGATCGGGGCACTGGCGACCCGGACCGGGTCGCGCCCCATCGTGGCCGCGGCCCCGCTCTACCTCGGTGCGGTGATGCTGCCGGCGCTCGCGGTCGACACCGTGACACTGCTGCTGGCTCTGGTGCTGGTGGGTGCGGCCAGCGGAGTCCTCGACATCGCGATGAACGCCCAAGGCCTCGCCGTGGAGCGCGCATCCGGGAGGCACCTGTTCAGCTCACTGCACGCCGCGTTCTCCTTCGGGGCACTCGCCGGCGCGGCAGTCGCCGCTGCGGCTGCCGGCGTGGCCGCGCTGCCATTCCTGGCGGCGAGTGCCCTGGTGGGCGCCGTGGGGGTCGCGGCGCTCGCGCCGGGGCTACTCCACGACCGGGGCGTTGCCGGTGCACCGCTGTTCGCGCGGCCGAGTCGCCGGCTCGCCGCGCTGGGCGTGATCGCGTTCTGCGCGCTGCTGGCCGAAGGGGCGGTCTTCGACTGGAGCAGCATCTACCTGGCTACCCAGGTGAAGACCACCGCTGAGGTTGCGCCGCTCGGGCTGGCGGGCTTCTCGCTGTGTATGGGGGTGGGTCGGCTCGCCGGTGACAGCGTGGCCGCCCGCGCAGGCTCCACCTCGACTGCACGCGGTGGCGCGTTGATCGCCGCGCTTGGTCTCGGTGGGGCACTCGCGGCGGCGACGCCGGTCGTGGCCGTCGCCGGGTTCGCCCTGATGGGCGTGGGCCTGTCCGTGGTCTTCCCGCTCACGCTGCGGGCCTCTGCGTTGGGCAGCGAGGCAGCTGCGGCGCCCAGCGTGGCTGCCGTCTCCACGGTCGGCTATGGCGGGCTCCTCGTCGGGCCACCGGTGATCGGGTTACTGGCCAACGCCACCGACTTGCGAGTGGCGCTCGTGCTGGGCTGCCTGCTGTGCGGCGTCGCCGCCGCGCTCGCGACCCACCTCGCCCGGATGCGAGCTGGTTAGCGCACGCCCGAGCGTCGGCTTACTTCGCCGCTTTGGGCAACCGTGGCTCGATCGTCTGAGCGATTCGCAACGCCTCGGCACACGGATCAACCGGCGGGGGACCGGCGTTCGCCGGCACGGCGACACTCACCGACAGTGAAACTGATCCGCCATCTATCAACTGCGCGCATTGCGAACCCTTCGGGTCGACCCCGAAGTGGGCGCCGGCTCGACCGTTCACGGTGTTATCCATGAAGTTGATGAACTTCGGGTCCTGCCGGTGCGCCTGGTAACCCGCCAGAGTGGAGTTGTCGCGCTCCATGCTCAGCGTGAAAGATTGACCCTTCCACCGGCAACCGACCACGCCGCCCTTGTTGAAGCTCGTTCGGGTGCCCGGTTGCACACCCAATGCGGTCAGCTCGGGATCCGACAGGATCGTGCACATGTCGACCCCGTTGGCATTGGCCACCGCGGGCGGAGCTGGCGGCGCCGGTGTCTGGGCACCCATCTGTCCGCCGGTCTGGCCGCCCGTCTGGGCACCACAGCCAGCCGCGAGCATCCCGACAATGGCCACCGCGACAGCACCGCACCTCACGACGCAACCTCGGCGTGCTTGCTCTCGGCCAGAGCGCTGAGTTCACCGTAAACCCCGTCGAGCATGTTCCGCAGTGCGGCGAGCAACCATTCCAGTCCGTCGATCGCCTCTTTCAGCTCGAGCAGGACCTTGGCGACCCGGGATGTGACTCGCGCGGTCTCTTCGGCTGCTTGGGCGACCACTACAGGGGTGGCGAGGCCGAAGGAGCCTAGCTCTTCAGCGGCGAGGTCGACCAACTCGCCGACGAGAGCTGCGATGAGATCGCGTACGGTGATCCGGATTCCCGCCACGAGCTCGCCGGCCATGGTGGCCGCCGTCTTCAGGGTGTCGGCCGCTCCGGCGGCGGCCTGGACCAGGTTGGCCACGTGCTGCGCCTGCGATCGATACGCATCGCTGGCCGGACCGCCCCACACCCAGCTGGTGCCTTCGGCTGCGGCAGCGTAGCCGGCGCTGACCGCGCCCAGCTCTTCGCCGATGTTGGCCCAGCTGGCGGCGTACGCCTTGATCATCTCCGGCTCGCCGGTCAGCGCGTGCAGGACTTTACGCAGCGGTTCGAGGTGCTCCATCATCCAGGAGGCGAGCTGGCCGGAGAAATAGCCGATCGGATCGGTGCCCGCGCAGAGCATGTCCAGCCCAGCACCCACACCGCCAAGCGCGACCTTCGCCCAGTCTCCCTTTGCGATACCGTCACCGATCTCCTCACCTGCCTCGACTGCGGTGAGGCCCTTCTCCCAGCCGCCTGCTTTGACGAATTCAGAGCTGGGATGCTGCGGATAGACGTTGCGAATATCCGTGCCGCTGTCGATCAAAGGATTGGTCATTTCGTAACGCCGATCTGCGTCAGATCGGACGCGGCGCCACTGTCGATGCGTTGGTAGGAATCGGCGGAAGCATGTAGATCGTTGGTGATACGGTGCAGTGCCTGGGCGGCCTTTTCCAACGAACCGGCGCACCGTTGCTGTGGTCCGGAAAGTAATCCGGCGATAGGCCGGCACAACAGCCCGTAGGCATTGTCCATACCGGCGACCTGCCGACCGGCATCGGCGGCGGTCTCGGCGCGAGTGGCGAAATCGTCGACGGTGGTGGCGTGGTCACGGAGCTGGTCGGCGTCGACGTGAAAACTGTGGCCCATGGGCGTCGGATCTCCTGGTCAGTGAAGGTAGGAGGACTGGCTCAGATCGTCGTCGTCATCGGGTCGGTGGGTCGCGCTGGCGGCCCGCTTCGGCGTGTCCTGGGAAATGTCCGGAAAGCGGTCGCGGTAGCTGGCGACGATCCGTGCAGCGGCGTCGTCGCTGGTGTCCCGGACCGACGCGGTCACCAGGTCCTGTACCTGCGCGGCGAGGGTGCTGTGGGCGCGCCGCAGGCAGGTCATCAGCTCCGCGGACAACCGGGCCGGGTCTCCGGCGCGGGCCCGGTCGGTGAGAACCAGCTCGGTGGGCACGCCCTGGGCGTCCACGCTGACCCGCACCATGCCGTCCGCCGAGGTCTCGGTCACCACCAGCTGGGACATCTCGTCTTGCAGGCCGCGATAGGTCTGGGCCTTTCGGCGCAGCTGCTCGGCCCACTTGATCAGACCTTGGCCTGCCTGGCCCGGGTCCACGGCGAAGTCGGGACCCGGGATGAAGTCGTGACTCGGATTGTGAGTCATTAATCTCAACTTTCTCCTATGGCGTGCGCCATCGACCGCGTGCGCACATTACGTACCGCGACGCGACCGGTTAAGGAATTCGCGCCGGCGCAGATTTGCTCGCAGTGCGACGCGCTGGCGTCGCCGTTTCAACAACTGCTGACGCTTCACTCCGAGGAAGGCGGCGAAGCCGAAGAGCCCGATCCAGACCAGTACGGTCAATGCGATGTTGAGCAGCAACGTATCTCGCCTCCACGGCCGTGGCCGCAACGTGTGCGGCCATCCTGAGACCTGCGCGCCGGGGACTGTACCGGCCCGCTCGGTCGCCCCCGCAGCGGTACCGTGATCAGTGGCGACGAGGAGGAGCCTTGCCCTATCCAGAAGATCTGCTGCTCGACGATGAGCAGGTGGTGGTCCACAAGCATCCGCACTGGAAGATGCTGGTGTTGCCGGTGCTGGCTTTCCTGCTCATCGTGGGGCTGGGCAGTTACGCCGCCGCGTTGATCGCTGGGCGGTCTTGGCAGTTCTACGGGTGGATCGGGCTGGCGGTGCTCGGTGGTATCGGCGTGCTGTGGTTAACAGTGGTGCCGCTACTCCGCTGGCGCACCACGCATTTCGTGCTCACCACCAGGCGGGTGCTGGTCCGGGAGGGCATCCTGACCCGCAGCGGCATCGACATCTCGACCAACCGGATCAACACTGTGCAGTCCCGGTCTTCCTTCCTCGATCGGATACTGGGCTGTGGAACGCTGATCATCGAGTCGGCCTCTGATGAGCCGCTGGAGTTCGATGACATCCCGCAGGTCGAGCGGGTGCGCTCACTGCTGTACTACGAGGTCAACCCGGGACCTGCCGCGTCATGACCGCGCGGGACGTCGGCTTACCCGCCCGGCACCCGGCACCCGGGCTACCTCAGCGGGTGACGATCTGGGAAGTCGGGGCGCGCGACGGTCTGCAGAACGAGCCGGCGGTGGTTTCGGTCGAGGTCAAGGCGGAGTTCCTGGACCGGCTGGCCAGCGCGGGGTTGCGGGTGATCGAGGCGACCAGCTTCGCGCACCCGGCGTGGGTGCCGCAGCTGGCCGACGCCACCGAGCTGCTCGAGCGGCTCACTCGTCGCGACGGGGTGCGCTACCCCGTCCTGGTGCCCAACGAGCGGGGCCTGGATCGGGCGCTGGCGACAGGCGTGACCGACATCGCGATCTTCGCCTCGGCCACGGACAGCTTCGCCCGACGCAACCTCAACCGTGACCTCGAGGCGCAGTTCGCGATGTTCTCCCCGGTCGTGCGCCGGGCTGCGGCGCGGGGCCTCGGAGTGCGCGGGTACGTCTCGATGTGCTTCGGCGATCCGTGGGAGGGCGCCGTGGCCGTCGACCAGGTCGTCGACGTCGGGTGCAGGCTGCTTGATCTGGGCTGCGACCAGCTCTCCCTGGGCGACACCATCGGGGTGGCCACCCCAGGTCACGTCGTCGCATTGCTCGACGGCTTCGCCCACGCCGGCGTCGGCACCGATGCCCTCGCGGTGCATTTCCACGACACCTACGGCCAGGCGCTGTCCAACACCCTGGCTGCCCTGCGTGCCGGGGTGAGCTGCGTGGACGCCTCGGCCGGGGGGCTGGGTGGCTGCCCCTACGCCGAGTCGGCCACCGGCAACCTCGCCACCGAGGACCTGGTGTGGATGCTCGACGGCCTAGGTATCGACCACGGCGTCAACCTAGACGCCCTAATCCAAACCAGCCTCTGGATGGCTGACCACCTCAACAGACCTTCCCCATCCCGAGTGGTCATGGCGCATTCAGCGGGCTCAGCGGGGCAAAAGAGGTGCGAATAACCCCGCTGAGCCCGCTGAATGCGAACGCCCCTGAAGGCAATCAGCTACCTCGTCACACGACCTCGTTGAGCTTGCCGGTGGCGACGTCGAAGACGAACCCACGAATCTGGTCCTTGTGCGGCACGAACGGGCTTGCCTTGATCCGGGCAATCGACTGCCGGACGTCTTCATCGAGGTCCGGGAACGCCTCGGCGCCCCACGACGGTTTGATCCCGGTCTCGTCCTGGATCGACTTCTTGAACTGGTCGTCGGTGAAGGTGAGCATTCCGCAGTCGGTGTGGTGGATGAGGATGATCTCCTGAGTACCGAGCAGCCGCTGGCTGATGGCCAGCGAGCGGATCTCGTCGTCGGTGACCACGCCTCCGGCGTTGCGGATGACGTGCGCCTCGCCCTCGTTGAGGCCCAGGATGCGGTAGACGTCGAGGCGCGCGTCCATGCAGGCGACGACGGCGACGTGCTTGCCTGGCGGCATGGGCAGCGGCCCGGAGAAGGTCTCGGCGTAGCGAGCGTTGTTGGCGAGCAGGTCATCGGTAACGGACATAGAGTCTCCTGGTGTGCGGGGATGAAATGGACACCGGGGATCGGCCGCGTGGGGCGGAAAGGCCATGCGCCAACGCGCGGCCTACCTACAGAACTGGTCAAAAGCGTGCATGCGCCGACTCGGCCAGAACTGCTCGAGGACAGCACGCCGCATGTACATATCCTTACCTGCCGATAGCGCAGCGGGCAAGAGCCGGTGAGGCGACGTCCGGTAGCCAAGTCAGGGCGCCAGCAGTGTCAATGCGGCGTCGTGTAGCAGTCCGTTGGATGACAACGCTGTGCCTCCGTCGTACCGGGCGATCCCTTCGAGATCGGTGAACCGGCCACCGGCCTGCTGCACCAACACCTGGACGGCGGCTACATCCCAGGGGTTGACGATCGGTTCGGCGGCCAGATCGATCGCTCCCTCGGCGACCAGGCAGTGCTGCCAGAAGTCGCCGAAGGCCCGGCTCTCCCACGTAGCGTCGACCAACGAGAGGTAAGACTCCCGGCTGCGGTGCCGCGTCCAGCTGCCCAGATCGGTGGTGGACAGGTAGGCGTCGGCGAGGTCACCAACACCGGAGACCGTGATCGCCCGGCTGCTGCCGTTCGGGTCTCGGGTGTGGGCACCCGCCCCCGTGGCGGCCCACCAGCGCCGTCGCAGCGCCGGCGCACTGACCACGCCCACCGCCGGCTCACCATCCTCGACGAGGGCGATGAGAGTGGCCCAGACCGGCACACCGCGCAGGAAGTTCTTCGTTCCGTCGATCGGGTCCAGCAGCCAGGCCCGACCGGCATCGCCAGACGCTCCGCCGCGCTCCTCACCGATCACCTCGTCGCGCGGCCGGTGGACCCGCAGCACCGCGCGGATCGCGTCCTCGACGGCAAGGTCAGCGTCGGTGACCGGGCTCCGGTCGGGTTTGGCCTCGACCCGCAGGTCCGCCGCGCCCGCCCGGTCCAGCGTGATCCGGTCCGCGGAATCAGCCATGGCCAGGGCCAGGGCGAGATCGCACGTAAGGTCGGTCATAGCACCACAGGCTGCCAGGTCGCCCTAGTCTGATGGAGTGCCCACTGTGCTGCTCGTCGAAGACGACACCGGCATCGCCGTGCCGCTGTCTCGTGCCTTGCAGCGGGAGGGCCACGACGTGCTGGTAGTCGCCGACGGCCACACCGCGCTGGCCCGCGCCCACGACGAGGAGGTCGACCTGCTGGTGCTCGACCTTGGGCTCCCAGGAATGGATGGTCTGGACGTCTGCCGCCGGCTGCGACGGGTGCGCCCAGACGTCCCAGTGCTGATGCTCACCGCCCGAACCGATGAGGTGGACTTCGTCGTCGGGCTCGACGCCGGCGCCGACGACTACGTCGCCAAGCCGTTCCGGTTGGCCGAGCTGCTCGCCAGAGTGCGCGCTCTGCTGCGCCGTAGCGTGCCCGACGCGCTGGAGGTCGGTGGGGTGCG
>JAICHZ010000164.1 GCA_025924655.1 Pseudonocardiaceae bacterium
ATTGATGAGGCCACCCCATGATTTTTCGTCAGCTTCAGCGATGGTTGCGGGATCCTTTCGATCCGATCAGCGACAGGCGGCCGGGTACCGTCGTGGTGCTGCCCAGCATGACGCTGGACCACGCAGGTCTAGCGAAGATTCCCGGAGTGCGGCACTACGAGGAGCGGTTGCTGGTCTTCTTGCAGCTACTTCGCCGACCCGAGGCTCGGATGGTCTATGTCACCAGCGACAAACTGGATCCTGTTGTCCTGGAGTACGCCTTCGACCTGGTTTCCTCGCTGCCGAACTGGCATGGTCGACGCAGACTGACGTTGTTCGACTGCGGCGACCGCGAGCCGGTTCCGCTGACCGAGAAGATTTTGCGGCGGCCGGATCTCATCCAGGAGATTCGACTGGCGATAGCCGACCCGCTCGACGCCTGCCTGCTTGCCTTTAGTGGGTCTCCTTTCGAGCGTGAGCTTGCGGTACAGCTGGGCATACCGCTGTACGCCGCCGATCCGGAGCTGGCACATCTGGGCACCAAAAGCGGTTCCCGCCGGATCTTCCTGGAGTCCGGTGTCACCGTCGCGGACGGCTTCGAGGATTTGCGGGACGAGCACGACGTGGTGAACGCCTTGGTCGCCTTGCGGATGCGTGACCGAAATCTGCGGCAAGCGATGATCAAACTCAACGAGAGCTTCGGAGCCGGCGGAAATGTGCTGTTCTCGTTCGACGGCGCACCCCGAACCGGGCTGCACAGCTGGATCGCGAGCGAGCTGCCTGGTCGAGCAGTCTTCGCCTCGCCACCCGACTCCTGGGAGCACTACCTGGGAAAGCTGATCACGATGGGAGCCGTCGTCGAACGGTTCGTCGACGCGAGCGAGACGCGGTCGCCCTCGGCGCAACTACTGATCTCCCCGGCGGGCGCCGTACGCATCTTATCGACTCAGGACCAGTTGCTTTCCGGCGCGGCGAACCAGATCTTCGTCGGAGGTACCTTCCCCGCCGCCGCCGAATACCGCGAGGAAATTCAGGAACTGGCGCTACGCGTGGGGAAGACGTTAGCCGCCAAGTCGGTCGTCGGGCCGCTGAGCGTCGATTTCCTGTCTGCGCGCACCGCTTCTGGATGGGGACACTACGGGCTGGAGATCAACCTGCGGATGGGCGGTGGCACCGCGCCGTACTTCTTGCTGCACGGCCTGGTCGAAGGCGAGTTCGATGCCCAGACCGGAAACTATTACGCACCGGATGGCGAGCCACGCTGCTTCTTCGCGACGGACCGGCTACAACATGCCCGGTATCGCGTGTTCCAGCCGGACGATGTGGTCGATGCGGCGATGCGCCACGGCCTGCACTATCGCAACGCAACCGGGGACGGCGCAGCCTTCTACATGTTGGGCGCGTTGGAGATCGGTCGGCTCGGTGCGGTCGCCGTCGACCGGACTCCCATCTCCGCGACCCTCAGGTACGAAAAGATCGTAGCAATGTTGGATGCAGAGAGCGTTCAGCGGTGAGGTGCCTGGCAAGGAAACCGGACCACGAGCCCAGCGGCAAGTACAATATGCTGATTGTCCCCCCGAGGGTTGGTCATGGTGCCGCAGATACCCGAGAAATCCACTGACGAGGTGGTCGTCGTCAGCGTGGATCCTGAGAGTGGTCGGGAGCGGGTGATGCGTGCCGCATATGACCTGTTCAGCCGCCAGGGCACGCGCACTGTCGGGGTGGACGCGGTGATCAGTGAAGCGGGCGTCGCGAAGATGACGCTGTACCGGAACTTCGCCTCCAAGGATGATCTTATCCTGGCCTTCCTCGAGCGTCGCGAAACGCTGTGGACGGTGGGTTGGGTCCGCGCGGAATCTCAGCGCCGGGGCAACACTCCGGTGCAGCGGCTGCTGGCCATCTTCGAGATCTTCGGTGAGTGGTTCGCCCGCCCGGACTTCGAGGGCTGCTCCTTTATTACCACGCTGCTCGAGGTGACCAACCGGGACAGCGCGGTTCGCCAGGCTAGTGTGCTGCATCTGGCGAACATTCGCGGGTATCTGTGTGAGCTCGCGGCCGAAGCCGGCGTGGCGGATCCCGACGCGTTCGCCCGCCAGTGGCACATTCTGATGAAGGGATCGATCATCGCCGGAGCCGAGGGCGACACCCAAGCCGCAGACCGTGCCCGCGAGCTCGGCATTCTGCTGCTCAATAAGCACGGACTCGCTTCCGAATAACTGTCGAGGTTTGGCGACCAGGAGGCGAGACAGTGAGTGCACAGCAGCCCCGCGGGGTGTTGGCGGAGCTACTCGCCGGCCAGGTGGTGGTCTGCGATGGCGCGATGGGCACGATGCTGCATACCGCCGGGGTACCGCTGGACCGCTCATTACCCGAGCTGAACCTTTCGCGGCCGGCTTTGGTGCGGGACCTGCACGCCGCCTATGTCAGCGCGGGCGCCCGGATTCTGCAGACCAATACCTTCGGCGCGAACCGCCTGCGACTCGCCGCAGCCGGATTGGAGGCCAGCGTCTCAGAGATCAACATCGCGGGCGCCCGGCTGGCGCGGGAGGCAGTGCAGCGCGCTGGGCACCCGGTGCTGGTCGCGGGATCCGTCGGGCCGGCGGTGAGCGCTCCGGCGGTGCGCCGGGTGCCCGCGAGCCTGCGCGCGGACACGTTACGTGAGCAGATCGCTGCGTTGGGTGACTGGGTCGACCTGCTGATCCTGGAGACCTTCGGTGATCTGGAGTCCCTGGTACAGGCGGTTGAGGTAGCCGCGTCGGAGAGTGACCTGCCGGTGATCGCCCAGCTGACTTTCGGCGACGACGGCCGGACGTTGCGCGGCGAGGATCCCGCCCAGGCGGCTGCCGTGCTCGCCAAGCTGCCGGTGGCCGCACTGGGTGCGAACTGCACGGTCGGGCCCGCCGTCCTGGTGGATGTCGTCGATGAGCTGGCCCGGGCCACCGGCCTGCCGATCTCTGTTCAGCCCAATGCAGGCTTGCCGCAACGGCTCGGTAGCCAGGTTCGCTATGCGCGCAACGCGGCGTACTTCGCTGAGGCCGCACAGCGGTTCGTCGCCGCGGGGGCCACCTTGGTGGGCGGATGCTGCGGGACGACACCCGCCCATGTACGGGCGATCTCGCATGCCGTCGCCGGGCTGCCCCCGGCGCAGCGGAGCCCGACCACGCGCGTTGTGGCGCGGGCCACGGCACCGACCGGGATCCAGCCGGCTCCTGGCTGGCCTTGGGACGGCGAGCTGGTCGTGGCTGTCGGGTTGCAGGCTCCCAATGGCTCGCAGGTACCCCAGTTCCTCCAGCGGGCGACGATGTTGCGCGCGGCCGGTGCGGGAGTGCTGGCCATCATCGAAGCGGCCCCGCCGGCGGCGCGGATCAGCCCGGTGGGCGCCGCCGTGGTGGTCAGCGACCGGGTCGGCAGTGCGGTGTTGTTACCGGTGGAGGCCGCCGATCGCAACCTCGCCGCTTTGCAGGCCGACATGCTCGGCGCGCATGCCCTCGGGCTGCGGATGGTGGTGTGCCGGACCGGCAGCGTGCGGGTGTCCGGCGACTACCCCAGCATTGGATCCGGATCACCCTGGGACGTTGACTCCGTTGGGTTGGTGTCCATGCTCGCCGCGCTCAACGACGGCATCGACTGGCGGGGTGTCGCCATCGCCGAGCACACCCGGTTCGTCATCGGCGCCGCGCTGGGCACCGCGGTCACCAATCTTGCCCATGAGCTGGACAGGGTCGAGGCGAAGCTGCGCGCCGGGGCGCATTTCCTGGTCACCGACGTGATCTACGATGTCGAGGAGGCGAGCCGGGCGCTCGGCGCACTACGGGCTCGCGGGGTCACCCTTCCGGTGCTCGCGACGCTGGCGCCTTTCGAAGACATCCAGACCCTGCAACGGCTGTCCTACGAGGTTCCGGAGGTGTCGATCCCGCTGTCTGTGCTCGCTGCGGCGAAGCGCGACCGGGACAACCCCACCGAGACCGTCGAGCACGCGGTGTGCGCCGTAGAGAAGTTACGAAACCTGATCTCCGGTGTCGTGGTGGTCGTACCGAGCGGTGCCGACGAGTTGGCGGCGCAGCTGGTCAGCGCCCTGTCGAAGCTCCAGTCGAAGCCGTGACCAGCGCAGGGGCCTACGATCCGGTTCCCGATCGGGGCGCCGCCGAGCACAGCGGCCTGTCCCGGGAGAATTCGATCTACCGGCGGACCATGGCGGTCTGCGACGAGTTGGCCGATGCGGCGTTGGGCGGGGCAGATCCGGTCCGGCTCACCGAGGTGTTCGCCCGGTTGGTGGGCAAGCGAATCGTGTTGCTGGACACCGGATTCCGGCTGCGCGCCCAGGCCGGCGGGTCAGATTCGTTGCAGGGACTGCGCTGGAATCGCACCGATCCCAGCGTCGACCGGCTACTGCGCGCCCTGGAAGCGGCGCGGCGGCCACTGCGGATTCCGGCGATCCCCGGCTCGTTGTTGGACCAGGCCTGCTTGGTGACCCCCGTCGTCGTCCGCGAGACCATCCTGGGATACCTGCTAGTGCTCGATGAGGGGCCCGCCGCCAGCGGTTACGGGGCAGTGCCCGACGACGCGGAGTTCCTCACCAGCACCTACGCGGCCACCCTGTTCGCGTTGACGCTGGCCCATGAGCAGACCAGCGCCGAGTTGGACCTGCGCTACCGCAGCAGCGTGGTCGACGCGCTGGTCTCGGGTCATTTCCTCGACGCCCAGGATGCCCGGCGAAAGGCCCGCTCACTGGGTTTGCGTGATGATGCCGTGCTGCGCATCGCGATGTTGCGCCCGGCGCTGTCGGAGCTGGACTGGGCGCAGCGGATCGTGTCGATATTGCCGGGCGCGGCCGCAGCGCAGCGCGACGGCGCCCTGGTAATGATCGTCCCGGGTGACCCCGGTGCGGCGGCATTCGCGGCGCTGTGCCAGCTAGAGCAGGGCGTCACCTGCGGGGTGAGCGAGCAGGTGGACTCCCCGGAGCTCGTTCCCCGTGGGGTGCGCCAAGCTGAGCGAGCGATCGATCTTGGGCTGCGGCTGGGTCGGGCTGGGCAGCTGGTCCGCTACGACGAGCTGGGCATCTACCGGCTGCTGTGCACGATCGGCGACATGCAGCAGCTGATGGGTTTCGCGCGCGGCGTCCTCGGGTCTTTGCTGGACTACGACACCGAGCACCGCACTGAGCTGGTGCACACCCTGTCGGTGTACTTACATCACCACGGCAGCCACAAGCAGTCTGCCCGGATGCTGCATCTGCACACCAACACCGTCGCCTACCGCGTTGCCCGCATCGAGTCGATCACCGGGCTTGCATTAGGCGACCCCGATGACCGGCTGGTCGCTCATGTCGCAGTGAAGATCATCGAGTCCCAAGGGTTCGGCTGATACTCAGTGGTGTTGGGGGCGCAGGGAGCCGATTACCAGCAGCAGGCCGACGAGCAGTGCCAGTGCAGCGAGAACCCAGCGGCCGTCCACATCGGGCAGCCAGGTGACGCCGCCGAGCAGCGCGGTGGCCGCGATCCCCAGCGAGCCCAGGCCGGCGACCAACGTGAGCAGGTCCGGCCCGCGTCGGGTGGTCAGTGCCTCGTCGTGGGGGCGCGGTCCTGGGGCGGTCTGGGGGTTGGATTCGGGGCTAGCCGCCTCGTTCATGACTCGCGCTCCACGTATATTTCGCCGATACCGGAGTGCGCGTTCAGGATCACTTTGCCACCGCCGGGACCGTCGCGTCCGTTGTCGGTGATGTCCACCCGGTCAGTGCTCGTCTGGCCGAGGCAGTCGACCTGCCCGACCTGGGTCTGGCAGCTCACCTGGGCGTCGACGTTCGGGGGCAGGAAGACGTGGGTCTGCCCGATCCCCACATTGACGCTGGTTTGCACGGTCTGCCCGGGGGCCAACCGCAGCCCGGTGAGGTCCAGCCGGCCGTTGCCCAGGGTGACGGCATAACGCGGCTGGAGCTCGGCGGAGGTGGCCGGGTCCCAGTAGCTACCGCCGACCTTGAAGCCATCGGCTGGTGCGGCGTGCAGCACCCAGGTGAGTAGGGCCAGCGGAACGGCGACGAGGATCAGCCCCCGACCGCTCTGCATGAAGGCACCCACGACGATGCCGAGCCCGACGACACCCAACAGCAGTGCGGCGATCCCGGCGGCCGAGAGCCCAGGCGCGAATGCCACGGCGATGCCGCCGGCCAGCAGTGCCAGCCCAAGCGTGATCGGAGTGACCTTGGATCGAAGACCCTGCGGCGGCGCGGCTGGCACCGGCGGCGCAGCGGGTTCCGGTAGGTCCCAGGCGAACGGTGCCGCGCCCAGCGGGTCCCACGCCGGCGGAGCCGGCCGATCGGTCGCTGCGCTGGTAGCCGGTGGCGCCGTGGCTGGGGTCGCGACCGTTGCGGGTTCGGTCACGGCCGGTGCCGCCGACGGTGTCGGCTGCCCCGGAATCTCGCCCAGGCCGGCCCGGGAGCGGTGCAGGAGTACCAGCGCGCCCAACGCGACGAGGAGCCCCAGGACACCGGACGCGCGGCCGCTGAGCACTGCCGCAGTCGCCAGAAGTAGAAGCAGGACGAGCACCACGGTCAGCGCGGCGGACATCGAGCTGCGCCCGCGTCGGAACCTTCGCTCGGCGCCGGAAGCCTGGTCGCCCTCGGCCGGCAGGAGCAGCCAGCCCAACAGGTACAGCAGCACTCCGGAACCACTGAACACGGTGGCCACCACGAACGCCACCCGAACCAGTACTGGGTCGATGGCATACCGACGGCCGATCGCCGCCGCGACGCCGGCAATTTTCCGGTCGTCGGCTCGCCGGCGCGGCCTGGTGGCCCAGAAGTCCCGAACCGTGTCCTGCACCTTGATGTCGCTCACGTCATCGAGCCTGACGTTGACCGGCGGCGAGCACCATCAGGGGCGACCCTGATCCGCCCCCGAATCAGGGGACACCGGGGTCGACCCTGATACCCCTGGCAGCCCCGCGCGTGTGACCATGAGTACGTGAGTACACCGGCCGATCAGGTGACCGGCGACCGGCGGCGCGCGCGGCCGGTCGCCGGGACGCCACGGTTGTGCCGGCATCGATCGGACCGGGTCATCGCTGGAGTGTCCAGCGGGATCGCTGAGCACCTCAGCGTGTCGGTGCTGTGGGTCCGGGTCATCTTCGTGGCGCTCGCCGGTCTCGGCGGCGCTGGGCTGATCGGTTACGCGCTGCTGTGGGGCTTTCTGCCGGCGACGGAGGCGGGTGCCCGCCGACCGAGCACCACCCGGGACAGGCAGCAAGCGGTCGGTCTGGTCCTGCTCGGCGGGGGACTGGCACTGGCCGGGGCCGCGTGGGGCACCGCGTGGGGTGGTTGGGTGACCGGGCCGCTGGGGATCGCCCTGGTGGGTGCCGGCGTCGTCTGGCGGGAAGCCGACGCCAGCCAACGGACCCGCTGGCGCAGTGGCGCGGGGGTGCTGTTCGGTGGCGGGAGGATGGCGCTGCTCCGGGTGCTGGCCGGGATCGCGCTGGTGACCAGCGGGATCGCGGTGTTCCTGCTCAACCAGGGCAACCTGGGCCAGGTCCGGTTCGCGCTGCTGGCCGCCGCCGCGACCCTGGTCGGGGTGGCCGTGCTCACCGTGCCCTGGTGGTTGCGGCTGATGCGGGCATTGGGTGAGGAACGGCGGGCCCGGATTCGCACTGAGGAGCGGGCCGAGATCGCCGCGCACCTGCACGACTCAGTACTACAGACGCTCGCGTTGATCCAGCAGCAGTCCGACTCGGCCCGGGAGGTCCGCCGGCTGGCCCGCGGCCAGGAACGGGAGCTTCGTTCCTGGCTCTACGGACCCCAGGGCTACGGGACGCTGGCGCAGACCCACACCGGCGGCCACGTCGAAGCACCGGCCTTCGCCGCGACGCTGCACGCCGCTGCCGGCGAGGTGGAGGACACCTACGCGGTGACCATGCAGGTCGTCGTGGTGGGCGACTGCGCTCTGGAGGACCCGCTGCCCTCGCTGGTGCAAGCCAGCCGGGAGGCGATGGTCAATGCGGCCAAACATGCCGGAGTCGCCGAGGTCAGCGTCTATGCCGAGGTCGAGCCCGGGCAGGTGCATGTTTTCGTCCGAGACCGCGGCGCTGGGTTCGATCCGGCGGCCATTGCTGCCGATCGGCACGGGTTGACCGACTCGATTCGCGGCAGGATGCAACGCCACGGGGGTACGGTGACCCTGCGCACGTCGCCCGGTGAAGGCACTGAGGTCCAGCTGGCCGTCGCTCGCCGGAAGGGCGGAGAAGAGG
>JAICHZ010000165.1 GCA_025924655.1 Pseudonocardiaceae bacterium
AACGAGGTGACGTTTCGGCGGGAGAAGGCGATGCCCCGCCCGCTGGTTATCGAGACCGACGTGCACCCGGGTTTCATGACCGACTGGCAGTCCCCCATGGTCACCGCACTGACCCAGGCAGACGGTGTGACGGTGGTGCACGAGACGGTGCACGAAAATCGGCTGGCGTACATGAAGGCTCTCCAGGCGCTGGGCGCTCAGATGCAGGTCTTCACCGAGTGCCTCGGACGAACCCCGTGCCGTTTCGGAGCGCGCAATCACCAACACTCCGCCGTCGTGGTCGGACCGACCAAGCTGCAAGGCACGACAGTGCACGTCCCAGACCTGCGCGCGGGTTTCTCCTACGTCCTGGCCGCACTCGCAGCGCAGGGTGACTCGACGGTGACCGGAGTCTCGCTGCTGGACCGCGGCTACGAGAGCTTCCGCGACAAGCTAATCGGTGTCGGAGCCAAACTCCGCTGACCGGCGTCACGCTCCGCGGTAGGTGCCGAAACTCCACAAGGTGCCTTCCGGGTCGCGGACGGTGAACCCACGTGAGCCGTAGTCCTCGTCCTTCAGACCGCGGACCACTTCGGCGCCTGCCAACGTGGCCCGTTCGAAGACCTTGTCGGGCGTGTCGGTGACCACGTATATCGATGTCGCGCCTGGCTTTAACTGGCCGAATACGCTGTCGTCGCTGGTCGAGCCGAGCATGACGCCACCGCCTTCGGGCCAGCGCAGCTCAGCGTGCGCGATCTCCCGGCCGCCCTCCCCGGGCACGACGAGGGTTTCGACGAAGCCGAAGGCTTCGACCAGAAAGCGGATGGCAGCCGGCGCGTCGGCATAGGTCAGTGCGGGCCAGATGGCCGGTGATGAGGTCTCGGTCATGCCATCGAGGATGCACCGCCTGCGGCGCCCCGGCACGTGAACTCGACGTTACGGACGTCTCAGTCGCGCTCGGACGTCGGTACTGTCGAGTTCACGGCGCGCCGCCTGCGGCGCTTTACCGGCTCACGGCACGGTGGGCGACTCGCTGCACGTACCCCTGTGACCAGCGGCGTCGCGGCCACCGGGCGGTCGGTTACCCGCTTTGCCCGATCAAGGGCACGCTGTGTAGGCTGCTCGTCTGGCGGCCTCGAAGGGCCCCGGGAGGCTTCGCCTAGTCTGGTCTATGGCGCCGCACTGCTAATGCGGTTGGGGGTTACGCCCCCTCCCGGGTTCAAATCCCGGAGCCTCCGCGGACGGTCAGATCCTTGCTGGCCGACAACAGAACAGGCGCCCGTAGCTCAACGGATAGAGCATCTGACTACGGATCAGAAGGTTGGGAGTTCGAGTCTCTCCGGGCGCGCATCTCCTACAGTACGGCTGACCCGCGGCGAAGCAGCAAAATAAGATCGAATTTGATGGTTCGGACAGACCTTTGTCCAGCAAACTGTTCATTACCGCGCCTGCACTGCCCCCCGCGACTCGCGAGAAGCAGGCCCGGGCACTCGGCGATCGTGCTCCGCGACCGGCTGCGCCAGCCGATTCAGGACGACACTCGTCCCGGACGACCAGTTCGGCGAGCGACTCGCCGTCATGCGGCGTGGCGGCAGGGTCGTTAGCCAGCGTTCGACTGCCTTTGGCTCGCTGTTCTCCCGTTCGGCCAGCCGGCGGCCGGCCCATACGTCTAACGTCCCAGTCCTGTGGCTTGGGCTCCGCTTCGGCCGACAATCCGAGCGCAGCGGTCTGTGCGCACGGACCGATGCGCCTGCGCCATGTCCGGTCGATCCGTCCGATGATGCTGGCGGCGGCGTCTGCTGCGCCCTGAACGTTGAGTGGCTCGTCAAGCGGGAACCGCATCTGCCGGGTGGCCTCTGTGACGGCGTGGGAGATCATGTGAGATGGGTCATCGTCGACTGGCGCTCTTGTCGGGTTGGCTCGCTGTGCTGTTCATACCTTGTGGTGCAGGGGCGTTGACACGTCCCAGGCTCGTGGGCACAATATCTGACCATCTGCTAGTAAGTTTCAAATGGAAATTTTCTAAGAAGAAGGAACTTGGTTGGTAGCGCCGCCTCGGTCTCACTGCGGTGGGTGGCGGCGGTGGCCAAGTACCCCTGACCCGGAGCTTGAGGAGTCACGATGTCGCAGGCAATCGCTTCCCCCACACTGGCCGCTATCCCGCTTCGTGTCCCAGTGCGTGAGCTGCTGCCGTGGGCAATCTTCAGCGGCATGCTGCTGCTGATGTTGCTCTACTTTGTTGGCGCGGAGCAGGGTGCGACGGCGATGTTCTCGGGCAGCTACCTGCACGAGTTCCTGCACGACGGCCGCCACCTGCTGGGCTTCCCCTGCCACTGACGCTGCGGCGCCGAGCGCAGGGAGCATCGCTGTGGTGAGAACGCTGCTCGTGCGGGGCCTCTGGGTTGGTCTAATTGCTGGCCTGCTCGTTCTGGGGTTTGCGTACCTGTTCGGCGAGGCTTCGATCGACCGCGCGATCGACTTCGAGGAACACGCGGCCCGCGCCGCAGGTGAGCCCCATGGGGCCGAACTGGTCAGCCGTTCCGTGCAGAGCACGATCGGCCTCGCAGTAGCGACTGTGGTCTATGGCGTCGCGTTTGGCGGCATCTTCGCGCTCGTGTTCGCCGCGGTGTCTGGCCGGGTAGGCCACCATGGGCCCCGGGTTACCGCCGCGCTGCTGGCGCTCGTCGGCTTCGTGTCGGTCAGTCTGGTGCCATTCCTCAAGTACCCAGCCAACCCGCCCGCCGCCAACAACGCCACGTCGATTCAGGAACGCACTGGGCTGTATGTAGCGATGGTGCTTATCTCTGTTGCTATCACCATCGCGGCGATTGCGCTCGGCCGGCGGCTAATACCTCGCTTTGGGGTATGGAATGCGACACTGCTGAGCATCGCGGCGTTTGTCCTCGTCATCGCCGGTGTGCAGCTCGCGCTACCAACGGTGAACGAAACACCCGCTGACTTCCCCGCTACCGTCCTATACCAGTTCCGAGTGGCTTCGCTCGGGAGCCAAGCCGTGCTATGGGCGACCCTCGGGCTGCTGTTTGGGTGGGTCACCGAGCGGAACCTTCCACGGGCGTGGTCGGCCCACGCTCACACGGCGACGCCAGCACGGTAGCTGCTCGACAGTATCTTGCCGCCCGGGCAGGTGGAGTGGTTAACACCGGTCCAAGATGGAGTCATGCATCTGGTTCGCGGTGGCCGTCGGATCATTGACAAGGATCACCGGGTCTGCGACGCAATTGCCGCGGTGAATGACCAACCGGCGCTCGAACGCTGGGCTCAGGTGTTCGCCCTGCTCGGCGACCCGAATAGGCTCGCGCTGCTGGTTTCCATCCGCCGGGCCGGTCGGATCTGTGTCTCCGACCTGGCGGCGGCGACCGCGCTGAAGGAAGCGACCGTGTCGCAGGCGCTGCGGCTGCTGCGCAGCCGGGGTGCCGTTGTGGCGGATCGGGATGGCCGACTGGTGCGCTATTCGCTCGCCGACGACCACCTGGCGGCGCTCGTCGACCGGGTGACCGAGGCGGCCGCGAATACTGGTCCGGGGACGCCTCCCGGCCACACGGAGGACGGTCCGGTCCCGCGCTGCAGCCCGTCGCCAGCCTGACCGGTACTCACTGCAGGGCGTCGGAGACCTGGGACAGCACGCGGGTCAGTTCCCCTAACTGCTCGTCGCCGATGCGTTCGGCCAGCTCCATCTGATCGGAGTCGACGGCGGTGCGGATGGCCTCGTACTTCGCCACGCCGCGCGGAGCCGGGAACACCAGCACGCGGCGGCGGTCCTCGAGGTCACCGCGCCGGTAGACAAGATTGTCGGCGACCATCCGGTCGATTAACTTGGTGAGCGTGGGGCCTGGCAGCAGGACGAAATCCTTGATCTCGCTCATCGGCCGGCCGTGGCCGTCTGCGAGCAGCCTGAGTACCCGCCACTCTGCAAGTTCGCAGTCGTTCGCGCGCAGCACGGTGACCAAGCGCCGCGTCACACGACTCTCCACCTGGCTGAGCAGATGGGCCAAGCCCATCTCGGAGCCTGCTTTCACGACCGACTCCCAAGAGGTGTCATCCGGAACTGATTAACCAGAAAATAACATGGAGTGTTCGCAGAACGCTTGAGTAATCGCCGCTGTGGCAGCGCTGAGCGTCTGCTGCCAGCCCTACAGCGCTAGACGGCCGGGTCCTGGCAACTCTTTGTGCAGGTCAAAGACGTAACCGGCGCAGCCGGTGCGGATGCTCACCTCTACGTGCCGTCGCCCGGATGTGGTGTTTGGTGACGTGGCGCAACGCCCGTCGGGCTGCTGCATCGCGACATCGGCGCAGGGACGGGTTACCTGGATGGCTGGATGGCCAGTGCGCCCCTACCATGTCGGACGACGGGCCGGTATTCGGCATCTGAGGATGCGCGCGGTCGCGACGCGAGGGACTGCAATGCCGACGTATCGAGGGCATCGAGGAACGTTCACCGTTGGCCTGGTGGTCCCGATCCAGGGCCCGGCCGGAATCATCGGGCCGTCCTGCGAGCTGTGCGCCCAACTGGCTGTGGAGGAAGTCAACGCCGGTGGCGGCGTGCTCGGTCGCGAGCTGCGCCTGCTGACGGTGGACGGTGGTGCGCCCCCGGTTCGGGTGGCCGACGAGATCGACCGGTTGATCTCGGCCGGCCAGGTCCACGCCGTGGTGGGATGGCATATCTCCGCAGTACGAGAAGTGCTGGCGCCCCGCATCGCCCAGCGGGTGCCGTATGTGTACACCGCGCTGTACGAGGGCGGGGAGCGCAGCACCGGTGTCTTTCTGACCGGTGAGACGCCACAGCGTCAGATCCTGCCGTCCCTGCAGTGGATGGGGCGTGAGATCGGCGTTCGGCGCTGGTGCATCGTCGGCAATGATTACATCTGGCCGCGCCGCTCGGCTGCGGTGAGCCGGGGTTTTGCCCGGATCTGCGGTGCCGAGATCCGCGACGAGATCTTCGTCCGGCTAGGTACCCACGACTTCCGGACGGCGATCGGGCGGTTGGAACGCAGCGAATGCGAGGGCGTACTCATGTTCCTCGTCGGTGAGGACGCGGTGCATTTCAACCGGCAGTTCGCGCGCGCTGAGATGGACCGGCGGTGCGTGCGCCTGAGTCCTCTGATGGACGAAAACATGCTCCTCGCCACGGGCGCCGACAACACGGCAGGGGTTTACGTGGCAGCTGGTTACTTCGAGTGCCTGCCCACCGCGGAGAGCCTCGACTTCAATGCCCGCTATACCCGGCGCTTCGGCGTGGACGCTCCGGTGCTCAACAGCCTCGGAGAGTCCTGCTATGAGGGGCTGCTACTGCTCGCTGAGCTGATCCGACGAGCCGGCTCATCCGACGTGCGACAGATCTGCGCCGTAGCGCAGGTAGCCCGTTACGGCGGACCCCGCGGTGAACTCGGGTTGCGCGACGCCCACGTCGAGCAACGCATTTACCTGGCGCGTGCGGCCGGGCTGGAGTTCGACATCGTCTCGTCGCTCTGATACCGGGTACGCCTGGACCCTTGACAGACCTGCTTCCCAGCAGAATAGTTCATAAAGAAAGAATCTATCGTTGGGGATCGGCATGCTGATCCACAGAGCGCTGCGGGAGGAGTCGGCCCATGCGGCACGGAGATATCAGCAGCAGCAACGACGCCGTGGGTGTTGCGGTCGTCAACTACAAGATGCCCCGTCTGCATACCCGCGAGGACGTCAGAGACAACTGCATGAAGATCGCCGACATGGTCGTCGGGATCAAGCAAGGCCTGCCGGGGATGGACCTCATCGTGTTCCCGGAGTACAGCACCCACGGGATCATGTACGACCGCGAGGAGATGTTCAACACCGCGTCAGTCATCCCCGGGGAGGAAACGAAGATCTTCGCCGAGGCGTGTCGCGCGGCGAAGACGTGGGGGGTTTTCTCGCTCACCGGCGAGCAGCACGAGGAGCACCCACACAAGAACCCCTACAACACCCTGATCCTCATGAATGATCAGGGCGAGGTCGTGCAGCGATACCGCAAGATTCTGCCCTGGGTGCCGATCGAGGGGTGGTACCCCGGGGACAAGACCTACGTCGTGGATGGACCCAAAGGCCTGAAGGTCAGTTTGATCATCTGTGACGACGGCAACTACCCGGAAATCTGGCGAGACTGCGCGATGAAGGGCGCCGAGCTGATCGTGCGCTGCCAGGGCTACATGTATCCGGCCAAGGAGCAGCAGATTCTCGTCTCCAAGGCGATGGCCTGGATGAACAACTGCTATGTGGCGGTCGCCAATGCGGCCGGGTTCGACGGCGTGTACTCATATTTCGGTCACTCCTCGATCATCGGGTTCGATGGCCGCACGCTGGGTGAGACCGGCGAAGAGGAGTACGGAATCCAGTACGCCGAGCTTTCCACGTCGTTGATCCGCGATGCTCGGGCCAACTGGCAGTCGCAGAACCAGATGTTCAAACTGTTGCACCGCGGTTACACCGGCGTGCTGGCGTCGGGAGACGGTGACAAGGGTGTGGCTGAGTGTCCGTTCGACTTTTACCGCACCTGGGTCACCGACCCGGCCGCGGCTCAGCGCCAGGTCGAGTCCTTCACCCGGTCGACGATCGGCACCGCGGAAAGCCCCATCCCGGGTCTGCCCAATCAGAGCTCAAACGGTGCGGGCGGCAACGTCGACGGCGGTCGCCTCCCCGATGAGCCATCCGACCGGCAGGCTGACCAACCGTCGTCGTCCCAAATCTAGCCAAACCGGGCTCACGGCTCATGGGCAGACCCCGGTCACCCGAAAGGGCCGCGCCGTAGGCCGTTACGTCAGAACGAGCGTGCGCGTCGCCCATCGGTTGGCGCCTCACAGCGCAATAACTCCACCTACCGAGAAGGAGCGTCATGAGCGACCTAACCGGGCAGTCACAAGCTGAAAGTCCTTCTGATCAGAGTGAGCCCGACGAGCAGCGCCAGGAGCACTTGGCCGCTCTCGGCAAAAACGCCGAGGATTTGCCCGACATGGCTGACCCGCACGAGTGGCGCGACGCCCCCAAAGAGGGCGGCGGCGCCTAAACGCAGGTGAGATGTCCACAGCGACGGCTGGGGAAGCGTAGGCCCTGCCACATCAACCAAAGAAAGAAGAAGCTAGGCATGGCTACCGAAGACCATGGACATGACCACGACCACGATCACGGGTTGATCGACGACTTGACGCGGATTGAGGCGCTGCGCACCGAGGGCGTGCATCGCGCCGGCCAGCACGAGGGCCCATTCTCCTTGCACGTCCTGGGCTTGGGCGGCACCGGGGCTGGGGTCATCACGAAACTGCTACGGGAGCGCCCGAAGGACTTTCTCGCTGACCCCACCACGCGGTTCTCAGCATTAGCGGTGGACATTGGGGACGAGGACCTGGGCCAGGTCCGCGAAGCCGGAGCGGACCTTCCCTCGGAGCGCAGTCACGTCCAGACCGTGGCAATGCCGATCCCCAGCAACCAGGAGCTGCGGACCAGCCTGAACCGCTACCGGGAGTTCCTGAAGATGGAATTCCCCCGCTACTATTGGAACCCCAACTACGAGCCGTGGCTGCCCGCGGAGGTGGAGCTGCCCGGCCCGGGTGAGCACTTCCCGCGGGCGCTCGCCAAGGCGGTGTACGGCTCGGAATACTACCAGAACCGCGAGATCGCCCAGGCGTTGGACGCCTTCGCCGAGAGTGTGCTGGCGAGCCAGGCCACGCCGCTGGTCGTGGTGGTCTTCGGCCTGGCAGGTGGGGTCGGCAGCGGCATCGTCGTTGAGATCGCCCGGCACCTGTCGACCATCAAGCTAGGCCGCAGGCCGTGGGTCGTCGGTGTTGGCGTGCTGCCGTGCGAAGGTGATCCCCCAGAGACCCGCGACGGGTCATTGTTCCCCATGATCAACGAACTTGACTGCATGATCGACACCGAGAAGAACAAGGGCGTCATGGCGGTCTGGGGTGATCTCTACAAGAACCCCTTTACCGGCGGATTCTTTGCCGTACCGCAGGACGACGTGTTCGCCATGAAAGGCAACCTCGCTGACACTCACTCATATGTCGACTCCGGGATCGCGGGCTTCCTGGTCCGCGACGGTTCGGTACACCTCTACGAGACACTCAAGGCGCTGAACTGGCTGTCAGTGCCGGCGGACGCCTGGCACCCGGCGATCCGCGGGGAGCCGAACGACCGCTGGATCAACGTGCTCGCCA
>JAICHZ010000166.1 GCA_025924655.1 Pseudonocardiaceae bacterium
CAACAGAAAACGACACCCACAACAGGCATCGCACTGATCACTAGCCAAACACTAGCACAACAAAAAACAACACAAAAAAACATGGCACTAACATTTCGGCACACTGTTGAGTTCTCAAAGAACAAGCACACACCATCACGACCACCAGCGCGGTGATCAGATCCGGGATGAATCACTTCAACGTACCCCGGTCTCGTTCTGGGCGACCTCGGAAGGTCTTCCTACGAGCCCGGCGACTCAATCAAGCTTACCAGCCGTCTGAGTCGGGCTCCCCGCGGGTCCGGCCTAAGTTCTCAACACCATCTCGTCGCTGAGCACTTCGTCCGTTCCGCTGCGGGGCGAACCGAAAGGTACGGCCAGCACGCCGCCGAAGTCAAATCGGCAGTCTGCAGCTGCCAGAGCGGCTAGCCGCCGGCAGCACAGCGCCGCTGCGGACTACCAGCCTGATGCCCGTCCGCGCATGCGGCAATGTCGCCCGGCTCGGCGAGATGGTAGACGTTAGGTAAGAGGTTCTAGCCCGTTTCGGTGAAATTGTTCGTCGCGTCCGGGTGCACGCACGCACTCAGCGTCTCCGAGTTCTCGCCGGGTTCGGGCGCCGGCGGTACGCCGACACAGCCGGACTGCCAGCCACCCAGAACCGCCAAGGACGGTCCTGCGCAGCGGCGACGCCGACCCGGGGACCGGTGCGCACTTGTTCGGCGGCGATCGGATCGCCGGGCAGCAGGCGCACCGGCGAGGTGGGGTCGGTGAGGTCGAGGCCGTTGTGTTCGCGGCGTAGGCCGAGCAACGTTGCCAGCCGGGCCGGCCCGCGAGCAAGGTCGGCGTCGGACCGCGCGGTAGGCCGGGCCAGCCGGGCGGTAACAAGGTCGGAGACGACCTCAGCGCCGCGAAGCAGCACCGCACCGGGTTCCCCGTCAGGCAGGCAGGAGATGTTGGCACAGAAGTGCAGCCCGTAGACGAAATACACGTACAGGTGGCCCGGGGGGCCGAACATCACTGCGTTTCGGGCGGTGCGGCCGCGGTAGGAGTGCGCCGCAGGATCATCGGATCCACGATAGGCCTCTAGTTCGACGAGACGGACGACCACTTGGCCGTCGGGTCTGTCCGCCACGACCAGACAACCCAACAGCAACCGGGCTGCCGCCAGGACGTCAACGGCGAGGTGCTCGCGGGCAAGGGTCCTGACCGCCACTAGCTGGCCCAGGAACGGTGCCCGTCAGCGGCACGCCGGGTGCGCTGCAGTTGCTCGGCTACGCGGTCCGGGGCGGTCCCGCCGTAGCTATCGCGGGAGTTGATCGACCCGGCCACGTTGAGCACCCGGCGGACGTCGGTGGTGAGTTCAGGGTGGACGGCGGCAAGCTCCATCTCCGACAGCTCGGCCAACTCCACCCCGCGGGATTCAGCCAGCCGCACGCAGGCACCGGCCGCGTGGTGCGCGGTGCGAAACGGCACTCCCTGGCGCACCAGCCACTCGGCGAGATCGGTGGCCAGGGTGAACCCGGCTGGGGCCAGCTCGGCGAGCCGCTCGGTCTGGAAATCCAAGGTGCCGACCATCCCGGCCATCGCAGGAAGCAGCAATTCGAGCTGGTCGACGGAGTCGAACAGCGGCTCCTTGTCCTCCTGCAGGTCCCGGTTGTAGGCCAACGGCTGCGCCTTGAGCGTGGCCAGCAGACCCGTGAGGTTGCCGATCAGCCGGCCGGCCTTACCCCTGGCCAACTCGGCCACATCCGGGTTCTTCTTCTGCGGCATGATCGAGCTGCCGGTCGAGTAGGAATCGTCCAGCGCGACATAGCCGAACTCGGCGGTGGCCCAGACAATGATCTCCTCGGCGATCCGGGACAGGTCCACGGCCAGCATCGCAAGCACGAACGCGGCCTCGGCGGCGACGTCCCGCGATGCCGTGCCATCGATCGAGTTCTCCACTGGCGCGTCGAAGCCGAGTTCGGCGGCCACCGCAGCCGGGTCCAGGCCGAGCGACGAGCCGGCCAGCGCACCGGAGCCGTAGGGCGACAAGGCAGCCCGAGCATCCCAGTCCCGCAGCCGCTCGACGTCTCGCAGCAGGGCTTGAACGTGGGCCCCCAGATGATGCGCGAGCAATACGGGCTGGGCGTGCTGCATATGCGTCCGGCCCGGCATCGGTGCATCAGGGTGTGCCTGTGCCTGGTCAAGCAGCGCATCGATCACGTCCAGGGTGCCGCCGGCGATCCGCCGCGCCGCCTCCCGAAGCCACATTCGCAGCAGTGTCGCGATCTGGTCGTTGCGGGAGCGGCCAGCCCGCAGCCGGCCACCGAGCTCCGGCCCGGCGCGCTCGATCAGGCCACGTTCCAGCGCAGTGTGCACGTCCTCGTCCTCCGGTACCGGGACGAAAGCGCCGGACTCGACGTCGGTGTCGAGACGATCCAGCGCCTCGAGCATCGCGGTCAGCTCATCGTCGTCAAGCAGCGCAGCGCCGTGCAGCACGCGCGCGTGCGCCCGGGAGCCGCGAATGTCGTACCGAGCGAGCCGCCAGTCGAAGTGCGTCGACAGGCTCAGCGCCGCCAGTGCATCAGCCGGTTTGGCACTGAACCGGCCACCCCAGAGCGCGCTCACAATGACCGGTCCCGTGGTGTCGTTGGCTCGATCCTGCCAAGCAAGTCTCGCTGTGCGGCCATCTTCGATGGTAAGCCCCACAGCTGTACGAACCCCTTGGCCAGCGACTGGTCGAAGGTGTCCCCTGCATCGTAGGTGGCGAGATTGAAGTCATAGAGCGACTGCGGGCTGCGCCGTCCGGTCACCGTGGCCCGGCCGCCGGCCAGCTCGATCCGGATCTCGCCAGTCACGTGGCGCTGGGAGTCGGCGACGAAGGCGTCCAACGCACGCTTGAGCGGGGAGAACCACAGACCGTCGTAGACCAGCTCCGTCCAGCGCTGCTCGACACTGCGTTTGTATCTGGCCAGGTCACGCTCAACGGTGACGCTCTCCAGCTCCTGGTGCGCCGTGATCAGAGCGATCGCGCCGGGCGCCTCATAGATCTCCCGGCTCTTGATGCCGACCAGCCGGTCCTCGACCATATCCAGCCGGCCGACACCGTGGGCTCCGGCCCGGGTGTTGAGCTGCTGGATCGCTTCCAGCACCGTCACCGGGGCGCCGTCGATGGCGACCGGCACCCCGGACTCGAAGGTGATCACCAGCGTATCCGGCGCCTTCCACTCGATGGGATCGCAGGTGTAGGAGTACACGTCCTTGGTCGGGGCGTTCCACAGGTCTTCGAGGAAACCGGTCTCGACCGCCCGGCCCCATAGGTTCTGGTCAATGGAGAACGGCGAGCGCTTCGTGACGTCGATGGGAAGGTCGCGTTCCTCGGCGTAGGCGATCGCTTTCTCCCGGGTCCACGCGTAGTCCCGGACCGGGGCGATCACCCGCAGGTCCGGCCCGAGTGCGCCGATGCCCACCTCGAAACGCACCTGGTCGTTGCCCTTGCCAGTGCAGCCGTGCGCGACCGTGCTGGCACCGTGGTACTTCGCTGCCGCCACCAGATGCTTGACGATCAACGGACGGGACAACGCGGATACCAACGGGTAACGGTCCATGTACAGCGCGTTGACCTGCAGCGCCGGCAGGCAGTACTGCTCGGCGTATTCGTTGCGGGCGTCGGTGACCACGGCCTCCACCGCGCCACAGGCCAGTGCCCGCTGGCGGATCGTCTCCAGATCCTCTCCGCCCTGGCCGACATCAACCGCAACAGCGACGACCTCAGCTCTGGTTTCCTCGGCGATCCACCCGATCGCCACCGAGGTGTCCAAACCCCCGGAGTAGGCCAACACGACCCGCTCGGCCATTCTGCTCTCCCTTCACGAGCGCGCTAGCGCGATGATCCGCTGTACGAGCTGCGCCCCGGTGAGCGGTTCTCGGGCGACGACCAGGATGCTGTCATCACCGGCGACGGTGCCGACCACGTCGGGCAACGCCGCCCGATCCAGCGCGCTGGCCACGAAGTGTGCCGCACCGGGGGGTGTGCGCAGCACGGCGAGGTTCGCGCTGGCGTCGGCGGACACGAGCAGCTCGGCCAGCACCCGCGCCAGCCGTTCAGTGCCGCGGGTCACCGCGCGCATCGGAGCGCCGTCCTCGGGGATGACGTACATCGGCGCGCCACCGTCCCCGCGCACCTTCATCGCGCCGAGCTCGTCGAGGTCCCGGGACAAGGTGGCCTGGGTGACCTCAATGCCTTCGTCCGCAAGCAGGGCGACCAGCTCAGCCTGGCTGTGCACCGCGCGGTTGGTCACCAACTCGACGATGCGAGCCTGCCGGCCGACCCGGGTCGACGTCATGTTGCGCGCTCCGGATCCAGCAACCAGGCCAATAGCGCCTTCTGCGCGTGCAGCCGGTTCTCCGCCTCGTCCCATACCGCGCTGGCCGGCCCGTCGATCACCTCATCGGTGATCTCGGCGCCCCGGTGCGCCGGCAGGCAGTGCAGCACCGTGACCTTCCTGGCGCCGCCGCCGCAAGCGCGGTCCAGCAGCTCCGCGTTGATCTGCAGCGGCCGGAACGGGGTGAGCCGGTCGAGTCCGTCACTCTCCTGTCCCATGGAGGTCCAGGCGTCGGTGACGAGCACATCGGCGCCGTCGACCGCCGCGCGTGGATCGGTGAGCACGGTGGCGCCTCCGCCGGTCTGCGCTGCCCGGTTTTTGGCGGCGAGCAGCACCTCGGGCATCGGCGCGAATCCCTCCGGAGCGGCGATGCGCACGTGCAACCCGGCGGTGGTGCCCCCGAGTAGCAGTGAATGCGCCATGTTGTTCGCCCCGTCGCCCAGATAGGTGAGGGTAAGCCCGGCCAGTTGGCCGTGCCGCTCCCGGATGGTCTGCAGGTCGGCAAGCACCTGGCAGGGATGGAACTCGTCGGTGAGCGCGTTGACCACCGGCACCCGCGAGACACTAGCCATCGCCTCGATACGGCGTTGTGCGTAGGTCCGCCATACCACGGCATCGACATAGCGGGACAGCACCCGTGAGGTGTCCTCGATGGTTTCCTCGCGACCCAGCTGCATCGTCCGGGCGTCGATGATCAGCGGGTGGCCACCGAGTTGGGCGATGCCGATCTCGAAGGACAGCCGGGTCCGCGTCGAGCTCTTCTCGAAGATCACCGCAACGGATCGCGGTCCGGCCAGCGGGTTGCGACCCAACGGGTCGGCCTTGAACTCGGCAGCCAGGTCGAGGACCTCTCGCTGCTCATCCGGCGTGAGATCGTCATCGCGCAAGAAGTGTCTGCGCGAGTTTCTGGGCATCGTCACTTCACCCCGTCCAGGATGGCTGGCAGCGCGCTGAGGAACTCGCGCGCCTGCGCCTCGGTGAGTATCAGTGGCGGGGCGAGTCGGATGCGATCGGGCACGGGCGGGTTGACCAGGAAACCGGCCTCGCGGGCGACGGTGGCGACCTGGGCGGAGACTGGTCGCGCGAGCCCAATCCCGATGAGCAGGCCCGCTGCGCTGACCGAGCTGACGAGCGGGTGGTGCAGCGCCGTCACCTCTGCGGCGATCTGCTTGCCGAGCTGGGCAACGTGGTCGAGCAACCCGTCCGCGGCGATCGTCCGGAGCACGGCCAGCGCGGCCGCACAGCAGACCGGGTTGCCGCCCAGCGTGCTGCCGTGCTGACCGGGCTGCAGCAGGTGGGCGGCGGGTCCGATGCCGATACACGCACCGATCGGAAGGCCGCCGCCGAGACCCTTGGCGAGAGTCACCACATCGGGGGTCACGCCTGCCGACTGGTGGGCGAACCAGGTGCCGGTGCGTCCGATGCCGGTCTGGACCTCATCCAGCACCAGCAGTGCGCCGTGCGCCGCGGTGATCTCCCGAGCTGCCTGCAGGTAGCCCGCGGGTGGGATGATCACGCCGTTCTCGCCCTGCACCGGCTCGAGGAACACCGCGGCGGTGTCCTCGTCGACGACCGCTTTCAGCGTCGCGGTATCGCCGTACGGTACGAAGACCACGCCGGGCGGCATCGGCTCGAAGGGCTCCCGCTTGGCGGGCTGACCGGTGAGCGCCAGCGCCCCCATCGTCCGACCATGAAATGCACCGTAGGCAGCGACCATGTGAGGCCGTCCGGTGCGGCGGGCGATCTTGAATGCGATCTCGGTGGCCTCGGTGCCGGAGTTGCAGAACAGCGCTCGTCCCGACCCGGTAGCGCCGAGGAGATCCAGCAAGGTCTCGGCGAGCGTGATCGCCGGTTCAGTGAGGTAAAGGTTGGAGACCTGCCCGAGGGTGTTGATCTGCTCGGTGACGGCGCGTACCACGGCCGGGTGAGCGTGGCCTAGCGCGTTCACCGCGACACCGCCGACGAGATCCAGGTAACGCCGGCCGTCGGTATCCCACACCTCGGCGCCGGCACCACGGGCCAACGCCAACGGCGGTGTGCCGTAGTTGGCCATCAATGCGGCTTGCCAGCGCCGCTGTAAGTCCACAGTAGACATCAGGTCTCCATCTCGGGTAGGACCATCGTTCCTACTCCTTCGGTGGTGAACACCTCGAGCAGCACCGAGTGCGCTACCCGGCCGTCGATCACGTGGGCCTGGGACACTCCACCCCTGACGGCACGCAGGCAGGCCTCCATCTTCGGCACCATCCCGGCGGACAGCGCCGGTAACAGGGCCGCCAGCCGGTCCGCCGTGATCTGGGACAGCAGGCTGCTCCGGTCCGGCCAGTCGGTGTAGAGCCCCTCGACGTCGGTGAGCACGACGAGCTTCGCGGCACCCAACGCGACGGCCAGCGCCGCAGCAGCGGTGTCCGCGTTGACGTTGTGCACCACGCCATCGGCGTCCGGAGCCAATCCGGAGACCACCGGGATACGCCCGGCGTTGACGATGTCGAGCACCGCGGCAGGGTTCACCGCAACCACATCGCCGACCAGGCCCACGTCGACCGGCTGGCCGTCCACGGTAGCGGTGCGCCGGGCGGCGGTGAACAGGTGCGCATCTTCCCCGGAGATGCCGACGGCGAACGGACCGTGCGCGTTGATCAGCCCGACGAGCTCGCGGCCCACCTGCCCGAACAGCACCATCCGCACCACGTCGATCGTCTCCGGCGTGGTGACCCGCAAGCCGCCGCGGAACTCCCCCGCGATGCCCAGCCGCTCGAACATGGCGTTGATCTGGGGCCCGCCGCCGTGTACCACGACCGGACGTAGCCCAGCCAGCCGGAGAAACACCATGTCCTGGGCGAAAGCGCACTTCAGCTCGTCGTCGAGCATCGCATGGCCACCATATTTGATCACGACGGTGGTCCCGTGGAAGCGCTGCAACCAGGGCAGCGCCTCGGCGAGTACCGCGGCCTTGCGTCCCGCCGTGTCGATGCGGGTGCCCGTCATGACGAGTACGCGCTGTTCTCCTCGACGTAGGCGTGCGAGAGGTCCGTGGTGAGGACGGTTGCCTGGCCCGCACCGAGGTGCAGGTCCACCTCCACGGCGATCTCGCGCCCAGACAGGTCCGCGGTGGAGCGATCCGCTGCCCTCGCGCCGCCCTTGCAGAGCAGCACGCCGTTGATCCGGATATCCAGGCTGTCAGCTTGCACGGTGGCCGGTGAGGCGCCCACCGCGGCCGCGATCCGTCCCCAGTTGGGATCGGACCCGAAGAAAGCGGTCTTGACCAGGCTGTCCCGGGCGACCGCGCGGGCTGCGGCGAGGGCGTCGGCGCCGTCGCTGGCTCCACGGACGGTAATCGAGATCTCCTTGGTGACACCCTCGGCGTCGGCCTGCAAGCCCTTGACCAGCTCGTGGCAGACCTGCTGGACCGCAGCGGCGAACTCCGTCCCATCGGGTACGACTCCCGACGCTCCGGAGGCCAGCAGCAGCACGGTGTCGTTGGTCGAGCAGGTGCCGTCGATGTCCAGGCGCTCGAATGTCTGGGTTGTGGCGCTGCGCAACACCGCATCCAGGGTGGACTCATCGACGGCGGCGTCGGTGGTGAGCACGCACAGCATGGTGGCCAGGCTGGGCGCGACCATGCCAGCGCCCTTGGCGAACCCGCCCACTGTCCAGCCCGCGCCGGTGACCGCGGCCTGTTTGGGGACGGTGTCAGTGGTCAGCACCGCGGTGGCGGCGGCCAGGCCGGCTTCCGGGGTCGCGGCTA
>JAICHZ010000167.1 GCA_025924655.1 Pseudonocardiaceae bacterium
CTGCTCGGGGATCGCCGCCTCGAACACGCTCAGCGCCTGGCCGAACTTCATCGCGCCGCCCTTGAGCTCACCGAGCACCGCGAAAAGTTGCTCGGCGGTGCGCGCGCTGAGCTCGGCGTTGACGATCTGAGCATCGTGCCCGGCCAGCCGCCGGCCCCAACCCGCGGCGACCCGCCCCGCCACCCCGAGCGGAAGGCTCGCAAGCCGAGCGGTTCGCTGCGTGGCGCTGCGCGGGATGTCGGTCACAGGGTGATTGTCTCCTGGCAGCACTGCGCGCAGTAGTGGCATTGAGGCGTCATCTGGCGCCGCAGCCGCAGCGTGGATGGGTTGGTCGCGGATGGCGAAGCAAGATGCCGCGTACGGGATCCAATTCCAGCGCGGCGCCCCACGTCGGTGGGATGGGCATACCAGCAGTTGGACCGGCAAGTCCAGCAAGCACCTGCTCGACGGTGAACGCGGCGGCCAGCTGGGTGCAGGCCAATCCGGCGGTCGCGACCAGCCCGACGAGCTGGGCCGCCAGTTTCGGCCACGCTAGATCGCCCTCAGCTCGGTGCAACTCAGCGCACTGCAGGCAGCTGCTGCGCCCCGGCCACACCAGCGGGCCCACCATCGCCGTCCCTTCGTGCGCGTAGCCGACCAGGTGCGGAACGCGCGTTTCGAGGAGCTCGGCGACCATCGCCGGCTCGGGGACCACCACGTCGCACAGCACGACCAGGTCTGGCTGGCGCCCAGCGTCGACGCTCACATCCGGAGCAGCGCGACGCACGGCATCGGTAGACGCCGTTGCGCGGGTCCTGCCGAGATCGCCCGGAAGGTAGCCGGTGCCCAGGTCAGCGGCGGTGACGGTGCCGGAGGCCTGCAAGGCCAAGTGACCGACCCCGGCCGCGGCCAGCGCTGTGGCCACGGCCACCGCTACCCGCCCGGATCCGATCACCAGCACGGTCGCTTCCCGCCGCGCGCACAGCACGTGCCGGGTCGCACGGGTTGCGTGTATCGACCAGCTGGCTGCCTCGGTGTCCAGAGCGACGCGATGCCAGCCTGGGGGCCCATGGCCGGCAGCCGAGGCCTCCTGCACCAAGCCGCAACGGTGCAGTTCAGCAAGCATCAGCAGGGCGTCGCGACGGGAACATCCGGCTGCCTGCGCCTCCGTAACAAGCTCGGCGGTGCTGCGGATGCCGTCCATCCGCTTGAGCAATGTGGCCAGGGGAGCCGGCACATCGTCAAGGACCATCGCGCGCTGCTGATCCAGTCCGAGCTGGAGGCAACTGGGAGAACGCCAGAGGGCGACCCGGCCCGGCGCGAGTCTGAGCCGATCGGGGAGATCACACGGGAGGGTGTCAGACAGCATTGCGGTGGATAAGGAGCGCGGCGAACTCATGCCGCAATCCTGGATGGTGTCACTTGATGGTTCAAATGACTGTCCACAGCTTATCCACAGCTGTGGACAGTTTGTGCATAGCTCGAATGCGTGGTGACGTCATTCGGTGCGGCGCGTGGGCGGATCGTCGCTGGAGTCCTCAGGGTCGGGGGGGAGCTGCTCGCGGGGCGCCTGCCCCGCGGTGCGCTCCAGCGCGGCGATCGGATCGTCCAGATCACTGGCATTTCTGACCGCCCGGTCAACGAAAGCGGTGGAATCATCGAGGTCTGCGGTCGTGGGCAGCAGATCCGGATGGTTCCACAGCGCGTCACGGCCCTCCATGCCCTGCTGCTCGGTGAGCTGTCGCCACAGCTGCGCGGCGACCCGCAGCTTGCGCGGTCTCAGCTCCAAGCCGACCAGCGTGGCGAAGGTATGCTCGGCCGGACCTCCGGAGGCGCGTCGTCGGCGAAGTGTCTCCCGCAGCGCATCCGAACCTGGGAGTCGCTCACCCAGTGCGTCTGCGACGACGACGTCGACCCAGCCTTCCACCAGCGCAAGCAATGTTTCCAACCGGCTCAGGGCGGCCTTTTGCTCGGGAGTGTGTTGCTGCTCGAGCACCCCAGAAGAGATCAGCTGATCCATGCTCTGCGGATCGGTCGGGTCGATGTGGCGGGCGAGCTCCTGCAGTGCGTCAGAGTCAATCCGGATACCGCGGGCGAACTCCTCGACGGTGCCCAGCAGCCGCTGGCGCAGCCACGGCACGTGACCGAACAGGCGGTGGTGCGCGGCCTCCCTGGCGGCGAGGAAAACGGTGACTTCGGACCCCTTGCGGCCCAACCCGGTGGCGAACTGCTCGACTGCCGCCGGCAGCAACGCCGCCACGCCCAGCGGACCCAGCGGCAGCCCTATCTCGGTGGAGGTGAGCACCTCGCCACCGAGCTGGGCCAGCGCCGAACCGAGCTGCGAGCCGAACGCCATCCCGCCCATCTGCTCGACCATCGCCACCAGGGGACCGGCGGCCTGGCGGACCTCGTCGGGTAACGCTTCGATCCACGAGCCGGCCATCCGACGGGCCATTGGGTCGCACAACCGCTGCCAGGTGGGCAGCGTTTTCTCTACCCAGTCCCGCGGCGCCCAGGCGGCACTGCTGTTAGTCCCGGCCGGCAGGGTCGTCACCGGGTCCAACCACACCTCGGCCAGCCGCACCGCGTCGATGATCGCGGTGGCCTGCTGGGCCGAGGGTAGCCCGGTCGTGGACAGCTTCTGCAGCGCCATCTGCTTAGCCAAGTCGTAGTTCACCGGGCCACCGCCGCCAGCGGCTCCTTGGCTAAGCATCTGGCCTAGCTGAGTGAGCATCTGGCCTAGCGCGCCGACGTCGAAGCCGCTGGCGCCGAAGGCGGCGAATGGGTTGGCCGGATCGGCGCCGGAGCCGCCGCCGTCTTCGGGATTGTTCCTTCGGTCAGGGTCCCGAGGGTCCTGGGAGCCGAAGCCGAAAGGCACGTCGCTCATGGCTCCACGGTACGCGGAACGTCGGCACGTACGCTGTTCGGCCGTGACCCGGCGAACCTGGACCCTGATGGTCAGCCTTGGACTCGCCATGGCGCTCGGGTTACTGGGTGCATTCGCGACGGTGCCTTATGTCGCGCTTCGCCCCGGACCCACGTTCAACACCCTGGGTGTCGTGGCAGGCAAGACAGTGGTCGACATCAAAGGCACTCAGACCTACCCCACCGCCGGCCACCTCAACATGACGACAGTGTCGGTGGTTGACAACGTCACTCTTTACGGGGCGCTAGCGCTGTGGATGTCATCGAGCAGCGAGCTGCTTCCGCGTGATGAGATCTTTCCGCCGGCACTGTCCGAGCAGCAGGTGGAGACGCAGAACAAGGAGATGTTCCAAGGCTCGGAGACCAATGCGAAGGCGGCTGCGCTGCGCTATCTGGGTTATCCGACCAAGGTCGTGGTCGGTCAGGTGGTTCCCACCGGCGCCGCGAACCGCAAGCTCGCTTCCGGTGACCGGTTGCTGGCCGTCGACGGGCACCTGCTGAGCAGCGCGCAACAGGTGGTCGACCTGCTCGCCGGTAGCCACCCGGGCCAGCTCGTAGAGGTCCGCTTCCAGCGCGGCGACAGCCCACCGCAGGAGGTAGCGATCCTGCTCGGCACTGGTACCCAACCAGGCCGCGGCTACCTGGGCATCGGCGTGACCGAGGCTCCCGACGTGAATTTCTCCATCGACATCACCCTGGCCGACGTGGGCGGTCCCTCGGCGGGCTTGATGTTCGCGCTGGCGATCGTGGACAAGTTGACACCGGGTGCGCTGACGAACAACACCTTCGTGGCCGGCACCGGCGAGATCGCCCCGGCAGGTCAAGTAGGTCCGATCGGTGGCATCCCGCTGAAGATGATTCGCGCTCGGGAAGCTGGCGCTTCGGTGTTCCTGGTGCCTGCCGAGAACTGCGCCGAGGCCGTCCAGCGCGCCCCCGCCGGGCTGCGGTTGGTGCGGGTGGGCACCCTGACTGACGCGGTGCACGCGCTGGATGCGATTCGAGCGGGCCGGCAGCCACCTGGCTGCTAACCCAACGTTGCCAGCAGTGCATGGAGCAGATTCGGGACGAGTTGTGGATCCTCCACGACCTCGTCCCGGCTAAGATCGTCTTTCGGATCGGCGCGTAGCCGCAACACGCAGGCTCCGGCTCCGTCCCGCAGCACTGCAGCGACCAGCCTGCCTTCCCGCCGCTGTGGATGCGCGGCAGCGGCGCGGCGCGCCTGCGCCGGGTCGTCGGGCAGCTCGTCGAGAGCGGCCTGCGCCTCCGGCGGCAGTACCACGATTTCTTGTGCTAACGCGCACCCGGCGACCGAGTCAGGCCATTCGATGCCGGCCAGCGCAGCATCGAGCTCACCGTCGGGCAGCGCATCCTGGGCTACCGGCGTGAGCGGGGCCTGCGCGTCGAGCTGCTCGGCGAGTTCTGGTTGGCTTGCCAGCAGGGTCTCCGTCGTCACTAAGGCGAACAGTTGCGGCGGCTGATCCCACCCGGCGGCTGCCACGAACTCCTCGACCTCGCGTGCCGTGGCCGGCAAGGCATGGGACAGCGTGGATGAGTAGGGCGGTGGCTCGCTCACCGCACCATCGTCGCATCAGTGCCGGGAACCGTCGGTAGCGGTGCGGGCACCAGGAACGGAACCCTGAGGGCCTCCGTAGAGTTGGACAGACAGGACTCACCCGACGTGGCACCGGCTACGCCAACGGGGTCCACACTGCATCACTGTCGTCGCCAGGAGAGTGTTCTGTGGCCAACCGGCACCCCGTCGGAGTTCCCGCGCTTTCTCGGCGCGCTCGGATTCTGATCACTGTTGGCACCGCTGCATTGGCCACGCTCATCATCGGATCGCGACTGATCGACACCTACGTGGACTGGTTGTGGTTCGGCGAGGTGGGCTTCCGTTCGGTGTTCTCCACCGTCCTGGTCACCAGTCTCGTTCAGTTCCTCATCGTCGGACTGGTTGTCGGTGGGCTGCTGGCGCTGAACATCGTGGTCGCTTACCGCACCCGGCCGGTGTTCGTGCCGGTGGTGGGGCCGGAAGATCCGGTGGCGCGGTATCGCACGGCCATCGTCGGGCGCCTGCGCCTGGTGGGCATCGGTGTGCCAGTACTAGTTGGCCTGATCGCTGGGCTGTCCGCCCTAAGTGACTGGCAGACGGTGCAGATGTTCATACACGGGACGAGTTTCGGCGTGTCCGATCCGCAGTTCCACAAGGACGTCGGCTTCTATGCCTTCGAGTTGCCGTTTTATCGGAAGCTTTTGGGTTGGGGCTTTCTCGCCGTGGTGATCTCCTTCCTCGGTGCGCTGCTTACCCACTACCTGTTCGGTGGGTTGCGGCTGGCTGGTCGTGGTGGGCAACTCTCCGGCCCGGCCCGGGTCCAGCTGGGGATACTGGCGGGCGCTTTCGTGCTGTTCAAGGCTGTGGGCTATTTTCTGGATCGTTACGAGCTGCTGTTCTCCCAACGTAACCCGCTGTTCACCGGGGCCAGTTACACTGACCTCAACGCGGTACTTCCCGCCAAGATCATCCTGATGTGTATCGCGGTGATCTGCGCGATCGCCTTCTTCGTTGGTGCGGTGCTGCGTAATTTGCAACTGCCAGCTATCGCCATCGCGCTGCTGTTGCTGTCCAGCATCCTGGTGGGCGCGGCATGGCCAGTGGTCCTGGAGCAGTTCGTCGTCCGGCCCAACGCCAACGTTCGCGAGGCGCCGTCGATCCAGCGCAACATCGCCGCCACTCGGTCGGCCTACGGCATCACCGATCGACAGGTCGTGTATTCCCAATACTCCGGGCGTAGCGACGCGTCGCCGGCTGACGTGCAGGCCGACACCGCCACGATCGGTAACGTGCGGCTGCTGGACCCCAGCGTGCTGTCTCCCACCTTCACCCAGCTGCAGCAAAGGGAGAACTTCTACGGTTTCCCGGACAAACTCGACGTCGATCGCTACACGGTCAATGGCAAGACGCAGGATTACATCGTTGCGGTCCGTGAGCTGGAGTCGGCGTCGTTGGCTGAGAACCAGCGGACCTGGATCAACCAGCACCTCACTTTCACCCACGGTAACGGCTTCGTCGCCGCCCCGGCCAACACCGTGAACTCCGCCCTGAAGGACGCCGGCTCCGGGGAGGGCGGCTACCCGGTGTTCACCGTGTCGGACACCTCGCGGCAAGGAGATATTCCTGTTCAGCAGCCGCGAATCTACTTCGGCGAGTTGATCGACGACTACGCGATCGTCGGCGGGAACCCCGGGGCCGCTGCTCGGGAGTTCGACGGCCGCCCCGAGAACTACACCTATCAGGGCAAGGGCGGGGTACCCCTCGGCAGCTGGGCGAAGCGACTGATATTCGCCTCGTACTACGGCGAGCGCAACATCCTTTTCAATCAGGCGATCGGGCCGGATTCTAAGATCATCTATAATCAGCATCCGAGGGATCGGGTGGAGAAGGTCGCGCCGTGGCTCACCGTCGACGGTGACCCTTATCCGGCCGTGATCAACGGCCGGATCGAGTGGATCCTCGACGGCTACACGACGCTGGACAACTACCCGTACGCCCAGCGGACCGTGTTGGGCAAGGCGACCACGGACTCGTTGACCGGGGTATCCCGCCTGCCGGATGACGAGATCAGCTATATCCGCAACTCGGTGAAGGCCACGGTCGATGCCTATGACGGCACCGTCACGCTGTACGCGATGGATGAAAGCGATCCGGTACTGCGGACCTGGATGAACGTCTTTCCTGGTACCGTGCACCCGGCTAGCGAGATCAGCAACGAGCTGCGGCAGCACTTCCGCTATCCGGAAGACTTGTTCAAGGTGCAGCGCGAGATGCTCGCGCGTTATCATGTGAACAATCCGTCGGTGTTCTTCACCAACGACGACTTCTGGAATGTGCCCACCGATCCGACCCAGAATCAGCAGGGAGTGGACCAGCCGCCGTACTATGTGCTGGCCGGTCCGCCGATCGGGCGGGGGCCGGCTGAGTTCCAGCTGACCAGCGCGCTGGTCAGCCTACGTCGACCGTTCCTGGCGGCCTACATTTCAGCAGGGTCAGACCCGCAAGATTACGGCAAGATCCGGGTGCTCGAGCTGCCCGGTGACTCTCAGACGCTGGGTCCGGAGCAGGTCCAAAACAGATTCGTGTCCTCCGCGCAAGTGAGCGCGGAGCTGAACTTGCTGCGACAGTCTGAGACCGATGTGCGTTACGGAAACTTGCTCACTCTCCCCGTTGGCGGCGGGCTGCTGTACGTAGAACCGGTCTATATCGAGCGAGCGAACCAGCAAGCGGCGTTCCCGCAACTGAATCGGGTACTGGTGGCCTACGGCGACCGGATCGGTTACGCCCCGACCCTGCGTGAGGCACTCAACCAGGTTTTCGGTGCCGGCGCGGGGGATGCCACCACCTCGCCGGACCAGCTGGCGCCAGCGACGAATCAGAGTGCAACGCAGCTGCCCGCGTCGGCTGGTGCCGGAGTGGCTAGTCAAGGCATGCGTCAAGCTGTTGCTGACATCGCCGATGCGCTCAAGCGCCTGCGGGCAGCCCAGACTGCGGGCGATTTCAATGCTCAGGGTAAGGCGCTGGCCGACCTCGACGCGGCTACCAAGCGGTTCGACACAGCCGCTGCGGCAGCCGGGGGCGGTGCTGCTACTCCCGCACCAGCCGGCGGCGGTGGCTGACCGGTGACCCGGCCCCCGACGGAAGCGGGTTTGCGTCTGCGGACTCACTCGAGTGGTTCGCTAAGGTGTCTGGCGCGGGTCAGGGCTGGCAAACATGGAGGCACAACAATGGCTCAAACACAAGGGACAGACTTCGCATACTACGCTCAACTGTCGGAGCCGGAGTTGGAAGTCCTCGATCGAGCACTCGCATCAATTCCCGACGATATTCTATCCACGGGCGAGCGCCCATCGATAGAGTCCCGGATCCGGCGGCGCCTGCAGGAGGAGGGCTTTCTCCAAATGGGAGCGGCAGGCGGACCGTTAGGGGTTGCCGAAATCCCACCGATAGCCTTCGTCGGTCGAGCAGTCGGCTGTCTCGCGTCGAACTACGTGTACTTGCGCGGAATCAGTCAGAATAAACCTCCCGGCGAGGTGGCTGAGTCGATCGCACGAGCAGTCGTAGAGTGTGTTCCGAGCAGTATCGATGCGATCAAATC
>JAICHZ010000168.1 GCA_025924655.1 Pseudonocardiaceae bacterium
CAGGCGAGGATCTCGCCGGTAGTGCCGGCGAATTTACCGTCGATGCGGGGAACAAACCGTTGGTTGGCTTGCTGGGTGAAGTCGCCCCAAATCGGAATCGACACCTGAGTCGGAACGAAGTGGTTGGCGGGCGTGTTCTCCGGCCGTGGCTCTGAGTGGCCACGCTGGACTTTTGCTGCGCACTCCTCACCAGAAGGCAGCGCCGCACCCACCGCAAGCGTGGCGAAGTCTCCCTCACCGCTACCTGACGTATTTGACGTACATCCACTCACAAGGAAAACGATGAGAAATACGGCGGCCATGCTGAATGTCACCGAGAAGGGCCTGACCGTGTTCTGCGTCGATCGGTTTCACTGCTCCCCCGAGAAACGTCCAATGCCAGCGGGAATCTTGCAGTAATGAGTGGGGCTGGCGCCAAAGCTATGAGGCTTCAGGCCGGCGCCGGGAGGATACCGCATCCTGCACGACAACGCCGAGACGTGACGCCGACGTTGACAACCAGGAACCGACGATGGGTAACACGATCGGCCGGACCGTACTCGCCGCGACGCTCGGGCTCATCCTCACGGTCACGGGATGCTCCGGCGGTACCAGGAGTGTCACGGATCTGCACCACGAGGAGATCAGGGTGGGCATCATCCTGCCGGACATCGAGACCTCGGCGCAGTGGGGACCAGGTCGACGAACCACTGCTGGGGCAGGCAATGGATACCGAGGGCTTGGAGCCGGACATTGAGAACGCCCAGGGCAACGCGACGAGGTTCGCTGCGATCGCCGACGAAATGATCAAAGCCGGGGTCAAGGCGCTGGTGATCGCCCCGCCGAACAACGACGTCGGCTCGGCCGTCGCGGCCAAGGCCGAAGCGCAGCACATCCCCACCATTGACTACGACCGGCTCGACACCGGGGCCGGTACCGAGGATTACTCCGTGTCATTCAACAACGTCACGGCAGGGGAGCTGCAGGGTCGAGGGTTGGTCCGGGGCGTCCGCAGCACGCCGGAAGCCAACATCATCGAGATCGACAACCCGCTGACCGACCGCAATGCGCTGCTGTTCGAACTGGGCCAGCTCAACGTCCTGAAGCCACGCTATGACACCGGCAAGTACCGTTTGGTGGCCAGCCAGCGGATTGAGGACAACGAGTCTGGCGGCGCGGTCTTCGAACAGCTGCTTAACGACAACGGCGGGCGGGTCGACGGCGTGCTGACGGCCAACGACGGTGTGGCCGGCGCGGTGATCGCGGTGCTGCGCAAGCGCGGATTGAGCGGGAAAGTCCCGGTGATCGGTCAGGGCGCCACTCCCGAAGCACTCAAGGCGATCCTGCGTGGTGATCAGTTCATGACAGTGCTCAACCCTGTGGATCAGCTGGCCACGGCGACGGCGAAGCTCGCCGGCGCGCTCGCCAGGGGCCAGCAGGCGGCTGCCGACACAATGGCGTCGACCATCTCGACCGACCCCACCGGAAGCCGCCAGGTTCGGTCGGTGCTGGTGCAGCCGCTGTTCATCACGTTGGACACGGTCAAGCAGGTGACCGACAGTGGGTTGGTCGATTCGCGGGAGATCTGTGAGGGTGAGCTGGAGCTTCGGTGCAACCAGCTAAGCATCTCCTGACCAAGGGCCGAGTCGCCAATCGGTTCCGAATAGCGGTTTCGGCCTCACGGGAAGCGCTATTCGGAACCGTTTGGCGGTGTCGACCCTCGCTTGACACTGGCCAGCAGGAGTTGGGCTACGTCCAAAACCTGGGTTTGGTTGCGCGCGGTGCCTTCGGACTCGCGGGTGGTGAGGCCGTCGGTGAGCATCACCCGGCAGAACGGGCAACCGGTGGCGATCGCGGACGTCCCGGTGGCGATCGCCTCGTCGACCCGGTCGAGGTTGACCCGCTTGCCGATGCGCTCTTCCATCCACATCCGGGCGCCCCCGGCGCCGCAGCACATTGAACGGTCACCGTGCCGGGGCATCTCGGTCAGCTGAGCTCCGGACGCGCCGACCAGCTCGCGGGGCGGTGAGTAGACCTCGTTGTGCCGGCCCAGGTAGCACGGGTCGTGATAAGTCACCGCGGGGCCGTCGGCCGCCGGGATCGGCACGAGCCGCTTGTCGCGCACCAGCTGGTTGAGCAGCTGGGTGTGGTGTACCACCTCGTAGTGCCCGTCGAGCTGCGGGTATTCCCGGCCCAGGGTGTTGAAACAGTGCGGGCAGGTCGTCACGATCTTTCGACGGCCTGGCTCCCGGCCGTCGAAAACCGTGTTGAGCACCTCGACGTTCTGCTGCGCGAGCATCTGGAACAAGAACTCGTTGCCCGATCGGCGGGCCGGATCGCCGTTGCACGTCTCGCCGTCTCCCAGCACCACGTAGTTGACGCCGGCGATGTGCAGCAGCTCGGCGGTGGCCCGCACCGTCCGCTTGGCGTTGTCGTCATACGCACCGGCGCAGCCGATCCAGAACAGGTACTCCACGTCGTCGGGCAACGTCTCTTCGGTCAACTGCGGGACCTCGAAGTCCAGGCCCTTCGCCCACGCCATCCGGGCGGACTGGTTCTGTCCCCACGGGTTGCCCTTGTTCTCCAGATTGCGGAACAGCGTGCCCAGCTCGGTGGGGAACTCCGCCTCGATCATCACCTGGTAACGGCGCATGTCGACGATGTGGTCGACGTGCTCGATGTCCACCGGGCACTGCTCCACGCAGGCCCCGCAGGTGGTGCAGGACCACAGCACGTCCGGATCGATCACCCCGCCGGTTTCGGCGGTACCCACCAGCGGGCGGGTGGCCTGCTCCGGGCCCGATCCGGGAACCCGGCCGAAGCCCGACTCGGGCACGTGGTGCCCGTTGCCCGCGGCCAGCGCCAGCACGTCGACGTCGCTGTGGTCAGGTACTGCCTGGTCACCGATCAGGTAGGGCGCCTTGGCGAACAGGTGATCCCGCAGATCCATGATCACCAGCTTGGGGGACAGCGGCTTGCCGGTGTTCCACGCCGGGCACTGGCTCTGGCAGCGACCGCACTCGGTGCAGGTCGCGAAGTCCAGCATGCCCTTCCAGGTGAAGTCTTCGATCTTGCCGCGCCCGAAGACGTCATCCTCCCCCGGGTCCTCGAAGTCGATCAGCTTGCCACCGGACTCCATCGGCAGCAGCGGGCCCAGCGCCTTGGGCATCCGCTTGGCTGCCACGTTGATCGGCGCGATGAAGATGTGCAGGTGCTTGGAGTACAGCACGATCATCAGAAATGCCAGCATGACGCCGATGTGCAGCAGCAGCCCGACGGTTTCTAGGACCTGGTTGGTCCCCGCGCCCAGCGGTGCCAGCAGCGCCGCTGCACCGTCCGAGGCGAACGCGCCGGAGCGGTAGGGGAACGTGCCGTTGTTCACCTCAGTGCCGCGGAACAGGAACAACGTCCAGATCACGTTGAAGATCATGAACAGGATCAGCCACGCGCCGCTGGTATGCGAGCCGTAAAATCGCGACGCCCGCTGCCTGCGCTCCGGAGCCTGCCGAACCCGCATGATCGCGAACGTGATGATCGACGCCAGCACGGCCAGTGCGATGAAGTCCTGCAGGAAACCCAGTACCGGCGAGTGCCCGATCAGCGGGATGGCGAAGTTCTCGTCGAACAGCACCCCGTAGGCCTCGATGTACACGGTGATCAGGATCACGAAGCCCCAGAACGTGAAGAAGTGCGCCAGGCCCGGGATCGTCCAGCGCAACAGCCGCCGTTGCCCGAAGACTTCAACCAGCTGGGTCCGCAGCCGCGCGCCCAGTTCCGCGGCGCGGCCACCCGTCGACTGCCCGGAACGGATCAGCGTGTACAGCCACCACACCCGCCGACCAGCGAAGACAAGCGTCAGGACGGTCAGCCCCAGGCCGATCACCAGTCGCAGTGCCATCACGGCGTTCACCTCCCCGCGGTGTCCCAGGTTCTTCTAGTTCGCACACTACGGCCAGTTACTCGGTAGTAGCCAGATAGCTCGCGGGTGCGCTGGCATACCGCGCCGTTTCCGCATCGGTCGCAGCGCTGCCGACCACCAGTGATCACGAATTGGGAAGAATGAGCCGCGCTCACCGCGGCTCATTCTTCCCAAACTGCGATCATGGTGGGGTGACGAGTTCGATCAGCCTCTCGGAATAGGTCAGCTGATCCGGGTCGACACCACCGACTCTGTCGACATCGCGAGCTTGGTGGCAACGATCCAGGCTGCGATCAAAGGCAGATCAGATGACGCTGTGGTGCTGGAGGTACCGGAACATCCCGATACCGGGCAGGACCGGTAGCCAGTAGGTGAGCAGCCGGGAGGTCAGGACTGCGGCCACGGCCGCCGTGGGTGAGACGCCCACAGCGGTGAGCCCGGCGACCAGGAGTCCTTCGACCGCGCCCAGGCCGCCGGGGGTGGGTGCGAGGTGGCCCAGGGTCTGGCCGACCACGAACACCACGAGTACCACTATCAGCGGGAAGTGGGGCTCGAATGCGGCGAGGCTGGCAGCCAGACCGAGCCCGGAGATCGTCAGGTAGCCGAATGCGCCGCCGAAGAGTTGTGCGGCGCGCACCGGTTGGCGCAGCGTGGACCACAGTTCGCTGACCACCTGCATCGATGGGTGGATGATCTGGCGGCGGCCGAACGGGGAACCGACGATGAGTCCGGCGACGACCAGCGCGCTGGCCAGCCCCACCAGCAGTGGCCACCCGGTGGGAATGGACACCCCGCGCAGCGTCCCCGAGGCGCCGACACCGAGGACCCCGACCAGGCACACGACGGCGGCGACGGCGCTGGTGCCCGCCAGGCTCAACAGGGTCACGCCGACGGCGAGGGAACGGCGCATGCCCAGCCGCTCCAGGTACGCGATGTTGATCCCGAAGAAGCCGGCCCCGCCGGGTGTGGTGCGGCCGGTGAAGGCCGCTGCGACCTGTACGGCGACGGTGCGCCAGAACGGCAGCGGGACCTGGCTGGAGCCCAGTAGCGACACCGCCGACATACCGATCGCCAGCAGTCCGCAGGCGACCGCCGCGGCGAGCCACCACCAGTTGGCCTCACGCAGCGAGGCCCACACCTGGGTGAGGCTGGACAGCTGGGGCAGCAGCAGATACACAGCACCGCCGCCGAGTAGCAGGCCCGCAACGGTCCTGGGCCGCAGCGGGGAGCGGAACCTCGGGATCGGCCGGTCGATCCGGTCGGCGAGGGTCTCGCGCAGTTCGGTGAACAGGTAACGGCCCCGGTCGACCTGCTCGCGGATGCCGCGATGCAGCGCGAGTGGGTGCAGGTAGACCAGGGCCGCCGTGAGCTGGTCGGTTGACAGTGACCGGCACGCGCTGCACACCGTGCGCTCGACCCCGACCAGCGACGCGAGCGAGACCAGCGCGTCGGCGAGGTCCTGGGCGGTGCGGGCGGGACTCGCACCGGCCTGGCCGAAGGTGAAGTTGAGCACCCAGGGACGGCCCTGCGGGTCGAGCAGGATGTTCTCGGCCCGCAGATCGTGGTGCGCGATCCGGGCCCGAGCCAGGGTGGCGACCTGCGCCCAGATCTCGTCCAACACCGAATCGGCGATCTCCGAGGGCGGCAACGTCGTGAGCCGACGGCCCTCGATCTGGCGGTGGACCAGTAACGGCGAGCCGTGTTCGGTCTCGCAGGCCAACACCAACGGCGGGGTGCGCAAGCCGGCCCGTTCCGCGAGCAGGGTGACGAACGCCTCGTGCTCCGCCTCATGATGGGCGGTCGACAGCCGCGGCACGTCCTGTGCCTCGACCGAGGCGAGCAACCGTCTGAGCTTGTACCACGGGCCGGCACGACGGTGCATCCGCCGCACCGCCCGCGCCCGCAACGTCTCGCCGCTCGCCGTCGTGACCCGGAACGTCAGCGGTCCCAGCAGGTGCTGCCGGACTGCCACCACCTCCACCGGGGCCAATCCGGCCTGCTCCAGCGCCCGGTGCACCGCTAGCACCGAGGTCCGCCGCCCGGGAGTGCCCCAAACCAGGCGGAACACCGTGGCGACTCCCCAGCCCAGGAAGGCCCCGGCGAATACCCCGAGCGGCAGCGAGCCCTCGTAGACCTCGGCGACCCCGACGGCGATCGTGACCGCCCAGCCGAGATAACCCAGCCCACGGGTCAGGTACGGCGCCGCGATCGTCACCAACGCGGCCACGACGGCCACGTGCGTGGCCGGGAAGGCGAACCCAGCCGCGCCAGGCAGCCGCAGGGCTGAGTCGGCCGACAACACCGCCGGTACCGGCCGGTTGCGCAGAACCCAATCCATCACCCGCGCCAGGACCAAGGTCAGCGCGCCGGCTCCAGCACACTGCAGCCCGATCCGGACCCGGGTGAGATACAGCGCCACCGCCGTGGCCCCGGCGATACCGGCCCAGGACCCGACCCAGAGTAACCCGGACCACACCGGGCCGGACGCCGGCGGCATCCCGCCCAGCTGCTCGAAGATCGCCACCTCGACCGGGTTGATCGCCGGGATCTGGGCGAGCAGCGAACACAGCGTCAGCACCGCACCCGCGACGACCACACATACGACGTCACGGGGCCGCCGGCCGATCGACAACCGCAGCATCGACTTCGGGTGGCTTCCATCAGCCAGCACCCTGCGATCATTCCTAGACTCAGCCACCTCAACTCCCCGACTGACTCCGCCACCCCGCCCAAGCATTACAACCACCGAATGATGGTCTTCCCGTATTGGGAGATGTCCAGACTCCGCGGCATGGTCGGACGCGGCATGGTCGGCCACAGCGGGCGGGAACAAGGCCGGCGCACTGACCGTTAGACCGATCAGTTAGGTTGAGCGAGCTCCACTCAAGTTCGCTTGAGTCAGTTCCAGTCAAGTTCGAAAGGGTTGCTCACATGGCTCGTGCGGTCGGTATCGACCTAGGGACCACCAACTCCGTCGTGGCCGTCCTCGAGGGCGGCGAGCCCACGGTGGTGGCGAACTCGGAGGGCTCGCGGACGACGCCGTCGGTGGTCGCCTTTGCCAAGAACGGCGAGGTACTCGTCGGCCAGTCCGCCAAGAACCAGGCGGTCACCAACGTGGACCGCACCATCCGGTCGGTCAAGCGGCACATGGGGACCGACTGGTCGACCACGGTCGATGGCAAGAAGTACACCGCGCAGGAGATCAGCGCGCGGGTGTTGATGAAGCTCAAGCGCGACGCCGAGGCCTACCTCGGTGAGGACGTGACCGACGCGGTGATCACCGTACCGGCCTACTTCGAGGATGCGCAGCGCCAGGCCACCAAGGAAGCCGGACAGATCGCCGGCCTCAATGTGCTGCGGATCGTCAACGAGCCCACCGCGGCTGCGCTGGCTTACGGCTTGGACAAGGGCGAGAAGGAACAGACCATCCTGGTGTTCGACCTCGGTGGTGGCACGTTCGACGTGTCGCTGCTGGAGATCGCCGAAGGTGTGGTCGAGGTCAAGGCCACCTCCGGGGACAACCACCTTGGTGGTGACGACTGGGACCAGCGGATCATCGACTGGCTGGTCGACAAGTTCCGCGCGTCGCACGGCATCGACCTGAAGAAGGACAAGATGGCCCTGCAGCGGCTGCGTGAAGCCGCCGAGAAGGCCAAGATCGAGCTGTCCAGCCAGTCCACCGCGACGATCAACCTGCCCTACATCACCGTCGACTCCGACAAGAACCCGCTGTTCCTCGACGAGACGCTGTCGCGGGCGGAGTTCCAGCGGATCACCGCGGACCTGCTGGACCGCTGCCGCGCCCCGTTCCGCAATGTGATCAAGGACGCGGGGATCTCGGTCGGGCAGATGGACCACGTGGTGCTGGTCGGCGGTTCCACCCGGATGCCTGCCGTGCACGACCTGGTCAAGGAGCTCACCGGCGGCAAGGAGCCGAACAAGGGCGTCAACCCCGATGAGGTCGTCGCGGTCGGTGCCGCGCTGCAGGCCGGCGTGCTCAAGGGTGAGGTCAAGGACGTCCTGCTGCTCGATGTCACCCCGCTGTCGCTGGGTATCGAGACCAAGGGCGGCGTGATGACCAGGC
>JAICHZ010000169.1 GCA_025924655.1 Pseudonocardiaceae bacterium
ACGCTGGATGACGTCGTGGCTGCGCACCGCTGGCGGTATTGAGGCCGCGTCACACCAGATTGTCACTCGACCACGCCTGCAGCAGCGCCTCGGGAATGCCCCACCAGCCCAGCGATGTGAGCCGGTCATCCTGGTCGAGCGCACCAAGGACCCGCCACTGCTCCACGACGGGGACGAACCACCCGGCTAGCACGCGGATGTCGTCATCGTTGTCCGCATCCTGGATGAACCGCGCGAGGTTCATGGCGGAGGCCGGTGTTGCGGGTCCGCCGCGGGCCAGCGCTGACACCGCTACCAACCAGTCCTCGTGATCGAAAGCGATCCCGGGGATTTCGTCGACCGCAGTGCCCTCAGATGGCTCGTACACTGGGTTGACCACACCCGCAGCCAACCGTAGCCATAGCCGCCGGTCGTCGACGTCGAGGCTGTCCGGGTCCACTCCGCTGCAAGTGCGGACGAGCCCGACCGACCGCGCCCCACTCCGCAACGCGGTGCGCAGGCCGCGGCACGCAGCCCGCAGCTCGGGGTCCGGTTGGGGGCGTGCACCTACGTCGGCGAGGACGTCGCGGAGCTCGTCGGCGGCGGCCTGCTCGGCAGCCGCCCACTCGGCGAGAAAATCGTCATCCTCATCCTCGTCGTCGAATAACTCCTGCATGGGTACCCGGCCGTCGGGCAACGGCGAGGTCATCCAGCGTTCCTGCAGCGCCAGGTACTCCTGCGTCGCTGCCGGATCGTCCGCGAGCAGCCGTTCGGGATCGATGTCGCCAGTACGCAGGCACGCCTCGAGGTGCGTGACCAGTAAGTCATGCAACTCGCAGCCGAGCGGGGTGCGTGCCGATTCCTCATCCCACACGTACATCCCAATGATCGCTGTCGGTTCGGTTCCGGTCGCCTCCAGCCAGTCGTGTACATCGCCGACAGTGGCTGCGCGGGCGGCGATCCGTCGCAGGACGGACTCAGCGGATTCCCAGAAGCCGGCCGAGAGCGGATTTCCGGCCGTGATCAACTCATGGCGCACGGTAGGCAGCGCAGCCAGGGCATCTTTCGAGGGCATGCTGAGCATCAGGCGGGCCACATCGCGCCGGGTGAGCTCTGCAGGTGCGCGGTGTGCTTGAGCCAGCAGCCGCGCTGCATCAATTGCCACGCGGCGATGCTAGGAGGCAGGCGAGGGTAGCGTTGTTCGGGTGCCGAGCATGGTGGAGCGGGCCCACATGATCGCGGAGGAAGTGCTGTTTCCGGCGGCCCTGGAAGTCGACGCTCAAGGAGCCATCCCCGGCAGCCATTTCGACCTGCTCGCCGCGGAGGGTTTCTACGGCCTGGCGGGCGACCCCGAGCGCAGCGGGGTCGAGGTCGGTTTCCCGTCCTTGATCAGGATCCTTGAGACGCTGTCAAGCGGGTGCCTCACCACCACTTTCACCTGGATCCAGCACTACAGCGTGGTGCGCGGCCTCACCGGCACGGCGAACCCAGAGCTGCGGGAGAAATACCTCGACGCGGCGATACGGGGTGAGGTGCGCGGCGGAGTGTCCTTTGCCGGGGCGATCCCGCAGCCTCCACGGCTGTGGGCGGCAGCCACCGACAGTGGTTGGCTGTTGACCGGCGAGGCTCCGTTCGTCACCGGCTGGGGCATTGTCGATGTGCTGCAGATCTCGGCGCGAAACACAGCGCTACGGGCCGGGCAGCCCACCGGCACCATCGTCACCGGACTGATCGATGCGCAAGCCGACGCGGGCATCACCGTCGAGCCGCTGCACATGGTCGCAGCCCAAGGCAGCAACACCGTCCGGCTCCGGTTTGCCGACTATGTCCTGCCAGCCGAAAAGGTCACCGCCGAGGTCACGCACAGCGACTTCCTCGCGAACCAGGTGATGAGCTCACGGCGCAGCGGCTGCCTCGCGACGGGCGTCGCCGAGCGGTGCATCCGGATGATCGACGAGGTGGGGCGAGCCCAGGTCGCGGCGCTACTCCAGGCGCAGCTGCGCGAGATCCGCAACCGGCTCGATGCTGGGCTCGATGACCCGGAGACCTTGCCAGCGGCCCGCGCCGCCGCGTCTGAGCTCGCCTATCGCGCGGCCGGTGCACTCGTCGTAGCGGTGGGAAGCGCGGGGATCCTGGCGCGCCAGCATGCCCAGCGGCTGGTCCGGGAGGCGACGTTCACCCTCGTCGCTGCCGGCCGACCGGACATCAAGGACAGCCTGCTGAAAGTGCTCGCCCGAGGCCATGGGTAAGCTCGCGCGGTGAACGGGCCCAGTTGCAGGCAGTGATCAAAACTGGGTGACAAGTACCGGGATAAGGGGAGCTGGGATGAAACGTGCTGCGCTGTCCGTTGGGCCGGTGCTCGCAGCGGTAGCGGCCTTAGCGCTGGGCTGCTCGGCCGCCACGGGCACCACCACTGCGCAGCACGACGGTCCCGTCGGCGCGGTCCCCACGGGGTTGGAACAGTTCTACGGGCAGAAACTGTCCTGGGGCGGGTGTTCGACGTTCGCCACCACTCCCAGCGATAAGAAGTCTTACGCCGACCCGGGCCTGCAGTGCGCGTATCTCAATGTGCCGCTGGACTACGCCAATCCGAAGGGTCGCGTGATTCAGGTTGGCTTGTTGCGCCGACCCGCGTCGGACCCAGCGCACCGCGTCGGTTCGTTGGTGATCAACCCTGGTGGGCCTGGCGGGTCTGGGATGAGCACCGCGGCCAGCCTCACCGAACAGATCACGAACAACGACATTGGACGACGTTTTGACTTCGTGGGTTTCGACCCACGCGGTGTGGGTTCCAGCAAGCCGCAGGTGGTCTGCCGGACTCCGGCGGAGCGTGATGCCGAACGCCTGATGAACCTCAACGTCGATACCTCGCCAGCAGGGGTAGCGCAGACGGAGAATCAGGAAAAGGCCGATGACGCTGGCTGCGTTACCCGTACCGGGCAAGAGGTACTTGCAAACGGTGGCACGCCCGAGACGGTCGGTGACGCGGGAAAGCAAGTCCTGCAAAACGTCGGCACCCGCGATGTGGTCCGCGACATGGACGTCATGCGGTCGGCTCTCGGGGATGAGAAGCTGACCTACCTCGGTTACTCCTATGGCACCCGGATCGGGGCCAGCTACGCTGAAGCGTTTCCCAAAAACGTTCGCGCGATGATCCTCGATGGTGCTCTCGATCCGGCGCAGGACCAGATTGGCGAGCTGATCGACCAGGGCCGCGGATTCCAGAAAGCCTTCGATGCATTCGCGACGTGGTGCACAGCTCGTCCCGACTGCGGCTTGGGGCAGGACAAGAACCAGGCTGTGAGCAAGTTCCAAGCCCTTGTTCGCCCGCTGATCAACAAACCGATCGGAGTGCCGGACGGGCGCAAGCTTTCTTACAGCGACGCCACGATCGGGACGGTTCAGGCGCTGTACCTGTCCGACCTGTGGCCCACGCTGAACCGTGGTCTGGTCGAACTCACCCAGGGCCAGGGCAACATCCTGATGCGCCTTGCCGACATCTACTATGGACGTGGGCAAGATGGTTCCTACTCGACCGAGATGGATGTCTTCCAGGCCGTCCAATGCGTCGACAATCCACCGATCAAAGATCCCAACGTGGCCCGCGATATCGACGCACAATACCGGAAGGTCGCTCCATTCCTCGACACCGGTCAACCACCATCGCCGGCGCTTGACAACTGCGCGTTCTGGCCCGTACCGCCCACGGGAGGGCCGCACGATCCGCATACTCCCGGGTTGCCGACAGTCATGGTGATTTCCACGACCCAGGATCCTGCTACCCCTTACCAAGCGGGCGTGAATCTCGCCCGCGACATCAACGCACGGCTGCTGACCTACGAGGGCACCCAACACACCGCCTTCCTGCAAGGCAACACCTGTGTCGATGACGCCGGCATCAACTACCTTGCTGACCTCAAGCTCCCGGCTGAGGGGATCCACTGCAAACCCACCAGCTGAGTTCGTTACTGCCGAGCCTCAGAACGCTGACGCAGCCAGCGCTATGTCGGCTTTGCTCCAAGCATGCTGGAATTGTTTCTCCGTTTCGCTAGCGGCTATCGGGAAGCCAGTTCGGCTGCGGTGGAACGCACTTCTTGCTCGCTGGCACCGGCGGCCACCAGCCGGCGGTAGCGGTTGAGTAGCCGGGGCGCGTGAAAGGCCAGCACGGCGACGAGCGTGCCGTCGGCGAAGTAGCCCGCGACGGTTCCCTTGATCGCGCCGGGATCGTGCAGCACTTCGACCGACGTCGCCAGATCGCATCGCCCGATCAGCTGTAGCGTCAGCCCGTACTGGTCGGACCAGAAGTACGGCACGGCATCGGCTAGCCGGGTGATCTCCGCGCCGGCGATGCGCTGCGCGACGACGGCGGCCTGTTCGGTGGCCGAGGTCCAGTGCTCGATGCGTGGTCGGTCTCCGAACGTCGGGTGCCGCCAGGCGGCGATGTCACCGACCCCGTAGACGTTGCCGGTGCCCTCTACCAGCCCGGTACCATCGCAGAGCAACCCGCCGTCGGTCAGCAGGCCGAGCCCGGTGAGCCACCCGGCGTCGACCACGGTGCCCACTCCGACAACGCCGCAGTCGGCCCGCACCTGGCTCCCATCGGCTAGCCGTGCGGCGAGCCCGCCGTTGCTGTCGACCAAATCCAGCAGCCGCACTCCGCAACGCACCGTGACCCCATTGTCGGTCTGCAACCGGGCGCACAGCCGGCCCATCTGCTCGCCGAGGACTCGGCCGAACGGCACCGGCAGAGCCTCCAGCATGGTCACTTCGAGACCGGCCATCCGGGCGGTGGCGGCGACCTCAGCGCCGATGAATCCAGCTCCGACCACCAGTAGCGAGCGCGCCCGGGACAGTGAGCACCGCAGCGCCCTGCAGTCCTCCAACGTCCGAAGCACATGCAGCTGCGGGTGATCTGGCTGGCCGGGTAGTCGCCGTGGCCGCACCCCGGTAGCCACGACCAGGACGTCGTAGCGCAGCCGCGCGCCATCATCGAGCTCAACGACACCGTCGTCCAGGCTGATAGCGGCTCTGCCCAGGTGCAATGACACATTGAGGTCGGCCAGCTCACCGCGATGCAGGATGGCCCGTTCCTCGGGCCAGCTTCCAGCGAGGATCTGCTTGGACAGCGGGGGGCGGTCATAGGGTTCATGCGCCTCGTCGCCGACGAGACTGATCCGGCCGGAGAATCCCTCTGCGCGAAGGCACTCGACGGTGCGCAGCCCGCCCAGCCCAGCACCAACGACCACCACGTGACTCATGCGCCCTCCGATGTCAGGGGCACATGGTGTCACGAACCGTCAGCTCACCAGCAGCTCGCGTTCGCTGGTCCAGAGCTCTCGGCGTTCCTCTTCGGTCAAGCCTCCCCAGACGCCATAAGGCTCCCGCACTGCGAGCGCGTGGCGGCGACACTGCTCCAGAACCGGGCAGCGCTGGCAGATCGCCTTCGCTCGATCGGCACGGCGGGATCGCGCTGACCCTCGTTCGCCGTCCGGGTGGAAAAAGACGCTGCTGTTTAACCCTTGGCAAGAGCCCTTGAGCTGCCAGTCCCATTCATTAGCGACCGGCTTTGGAAGTCGTCGGGTGTCTGTCATCTCCAACACCGTCCTTGCTGGTCGATCGGTCCTGGGTTGCTCGATTGATACCCCTGCAGCGGTGACGGCAAACCTGACATGACTTGTCAACCGTGTGTTCGGGTCTGTCGCAAGGTAAGTGGACCCTCGATGTACCGAGTGCGGATCATCGGGCATAATGGACCTTGCGATGCTGCCACCGACGTCGGTGCAGCCGAGGTCGACTGTGAGCGCCTTCGCGGCGCAGGAGCTTCTCCGTGGGACTGCGGGGTGGCCACGCATCAGCGGCCACCAGCTCTCCAGGAGAGGATTACCCCCGCGTGCCTTCGAACCACCCCGCCTCCGGGCAACCATGCAGTTTCCGCGAGCTCGGAGTCCGAGCGGAACTGCTCACCGTGCTTACCCGGCAAGGCCTCACTACGGCATTTCCGATTCAGACGGCAACACTGCCAGACGCACTCGCCGGCTGTGACGTGCTCGGCCGCGGCCGCACCGGCAGCGGCAAAACGCTTGCCTTCGCGATCCCGACGATCACCGCACTGGCTCACTCTGGGCTGCGCCGCACCGCGGGGCGCCCGCGCGCGCTGGTGCTAGTGCCCACGCGGGAACTCGCCAACCAGGTCGCCGATACCTTCGCTCCGCTGGCTGCCGCGCTCGGGCAGCGGATCACCACCGTCTACGGCGGTGTCGGGCAGGGCCGGCAGGTGTCCGCGCTGCGCGGTGGGATCGATGTCCTCATCGCATGCCCCGGCCGATTGGAGGACCTGCTCGGCCAGCGTCATGTGCAGCTCGACGAGGTCGAGGTCACTGTGCTCGACGAGGCCGACCACATGGCCGACCTTGGTTTCCTGCCTGCCGTCCGCAGGTTGCTGGACCTGACTCCGGCCGGCAGCCAGCGGCTGCTGTTCTCGGCCACGCTGGACAACGCCGTGGACGTGCTGGTGCGTCGCTACCTGACCAACCCGGTGGTGCACTCGGTCGACCCCGTGGTGGCGGCGGAATCGAAAATGGCGCACCACGTGTTCACAGTAGATCATGCAGACAAGCCCTCGGTGATCCGCGAACTTGCTTCCGGCCAGCGCCGCAGCCTGCTGTTCACCCGCACCAAACACGCGGCGAAGAAGCTTGCCAAGCAGTTGACCATCGCCGGACTTCCCGCCGTGGAGCTGCATGGGAACCTTTCGCAGCATGCTCGGGCGCGCAATCTCGCAGCGTTCAGCGAGGGTAGCGCGCGAGTGCTGGTGGCGACCGACATCGCCGCACGCGGGATCCACGTCGACGAGATCGGCCTGGTAGTACATGTGGATCCGCCGGCGGAATGCAAGGCGTACCTGCACCGCTCCGGGCGTACCGCCAGAGCTGGTGCCGAGGGGGTCGTCGTCACCCTGTCGACCCCTGACCAGATCAGGGATGTGCGGGCACTGACGCGGTTGGCCGGCATCAAGCCGGTAATGGCGCAAGTGCGTCCCGGTGCCGAGCAGATCACCGCGCTGACCGGGCCGCCGGCTCCACTGGTCCTGCCACCCGCGGGTGCTTCGGTTTCCACCCCGGCTCTCGCGCCGGCGAAGCCGCGGCGCCGTCAGGGCGGCGTTGTCGAAGCATCCCGGCGTGGACCACGGCGGCCCACCCGCCGCCGCTCCTCCCCCCGTCGAGCTGCTTGACTGGGGGGCAATGGTCGCCACGTCCACGCCGACACCGACGAATCAGCCGGATCGCCCACGGCGTCGTCGGTGGCGGTGGTTGTTGGTGGTCGGCCTCGTCGCAGTGATGCTCTTCGGATCCGTGGTGGGTGTCTCTGTGGCGGGCGCGTTGCGAGCGCCCGGCACGGACAGCGTGGCGGCCCGGTTGGCTGAATGGGGTCGCGACAACGGGTTCGACGGGCTGATCACCTGGTTGGAGAAAAAGCAGTACGAGCACAATCGGCCGTTGACCGGCGGCGTGCCGGTGGGAGGGATCCCGCGGGTCGGGGCAGCGCCGGTGACATCCACTGATCCGCACGTCAGGACGTTCGCAGCGCACCTGCCTGCGCCGCCGGCGCTGCCCCCGCCGGCGGGTATGGCGCCGTTACCCGGCGAAGGTCAGTGGGAGACCGTGACGACGGTGCACGGTCAGCCGGCGGTCCGGGTGGCTCACGTGCGTCCCGATCGGGAGCACACCTCCTTCCTGGCCGGGGTGATGTGGCTTGACCCCACCCTGGTCCGTGGTCAGCTGCACCCGGGGTTTCAGGATCCCGGCGGTAGCTGGCAGGCCGCAACGGCACTGACTCCCGCCGAGGGCCGCACCGTGGTCGCCGCGTTCAACGGTGGGTTCCGCCTCAACGGCGCCAGCCACGGCGGCTACTACAGCCAGGGCCGCACGGTGCGACCGCTGCTGGACGGCGCCGCCAGCCTGGTGCTGCGC
>JAICHZ010000170.1 GCA_025924655.1 Pseudonocardiaceae bacterium
CCCCGTAGGGCGCCCAGCGCGCGGCTGGCACCACCGGTGCGAACAGCGACACCACCGGCGTGCCCACCGCGGCAGCCAGATGCGCCGGTCCGGTGTTGCCGGCGACGACCGCGCATGCGCCGTCGAGCACGGCAGCCAACGTGCGCAGGTCGGTGCGGCCGCCGAGGTCGATACCGACGTCGCCGGCGACGATCGCCGTGAGGTGCTGCTCGCGGATCGAGCCCGTGACGACGACCTGGTGCCCGGCGGCGACCAGCGCGCGGACGGCTCGGGTGCAGTGCTGCGGGGGCCACTCCCGAGCCGGGACCGAGGCGCCCGGGTGCACCACGACGTAGCCGGGGCGGCCGGTGAGCGGCCCGACGTCGGGCAGTGGCCGGCGCACCGCGAGGCGCCCGTCGTCCCCGGGCGGCAACGGATAGCCGGCGGCGTGGACCAGCCCCAGCGCCCGCTGCGCCTCCGGGGGGTCACCGTCGACGTGGTGGCGCAGGTCTAGCAGCGAGCCGGGATAGTCCTCGCTGATCGCGCCGATCCAGCCGACTCCGGCCAGCCGCAGCAGCAGCGCCAGGGGAAGCGCTGACTGGTGAAACGAGGTGAGCAGCACAGCGGCGCCAGGCGCCTGGGCGCGCACCGCATCGTGCAGCGCAGCGACGTGGGCGGCGGTGACCGGCGCGGGATCGGGATCGATCCACGGCGCGCACCACTCGATGATCGCATCGACTCCGGGGAGCAGCTCCGCGGCGGCGGTTCCGTGCGGGCCGGTGAGCATTACCACCTTGTCGACGTGTGCGGCGACCGCTCGGACCGCGGGCCCGGCCAGGAGCACGTCCCCGGCGTTGTCCAAGCGGGCCACCAGCACTGTGCTCATCGGGGCCGCCCCGATAGGGCCAGCTCAACCGCCGCGGCGAGGTCCGCTGCCACCTCAGCAGCCGACCGGATCTCCTGACGCAGGGTGCGGGCAGTGGGTACCAGAATGCCGCGGGCACCGGCCGCGGCAGCGGCGGTGACGTCGGCTCCGATGTCCCCGATGACCACGCAGCGGTCCACCGGTACGCGGAGCTGCGCGGCGGCGTCTTTGACCAGGCCGGGCGCCGGCTTGCGGCAGCCGCAGCCGTCGTCCTCGCCGTGCAAACACACGCTCCAGACATCAAACGGGCCCAGCAGCTCCGACACCCGGGCGTTGACGAGTTCAAGCTGCTCAGCGCTGATCAACCCACGGGCCACGCCGGATTGGTTGGTCACCACACCGACCGGAATCCCGGCGTCACGGAGCCGATTCAGCGCTTCGCGCGCACCGGGCATGGGCACCACCGCGGCGGGATCGGTGTTGTAGGGCACGTCGTGAACAAGCGTGTCGTCGCGGTCGAACAGCACCGCTGCGGGCACGGCCGCTGCCGGCGGCACCCGCCGCCACCGCAGCTCCCCTACCATCCGGTGCCAGCAGGCCACCGGTGGGATCGCGATGCTGGTGGCCAGCATCGCGCCGATCTCCGGCGCGGTGCGCGGCCCCGGCAGGATCCGGTGCAGCGCGAACGCCCCGGTCAGCGCCGCCCAGACGAGACCCGCTGCACCAGCGACCCTGCGGCGATGCAGGGCTGCGGCGCCGAGCGCGATGGCGGCGGCCGCGGTGGTCAACCCGTGGCGTCGCAGCCGGCCTGGGCCGTCCCCGATGCGCTGGCGCCAACCGAGCCCGTGCCGGCGCCGCATCAGGGCGTCGTCGGTGTTGCCGCGTTGGGCACGCACGCTGGCCAGCGGTCCCGACGGGCGTACCGGGTGCACGGTGCGCCGCCGCCCCCCGACGATGCGGTAGCCGGTGGCGATCACCCGCAGCGCCAGATCAGCGTCTTCGCGGTAAGCCCACGGGAAGCGTTCGTCGAAGCCGCCGACGCGCTGCAGCGCCGCGCGGCGGTAGGCCATATCCGCCGTGATCCATCGCGCGTTGGCCAGGCCGGCGGTGCCGCGTTCGAAGTCGGTAGGCCGCCGGTCGGTGGGTAGTGGCACCTCGATACGGCCTTGACTGGCGCCGACGTCCGGGTCGACCTCGTGTAGGTCCTGCGCCAACTGCGCGGCCCACTGCGGCCCGGGCACGACGTCGTCATCGAGGAACGCGACCCACTCGGTATCCACCGCGCGCCAGCCGACGTTGCGGGCAGCAGCCGGGCCATGGCCCCCAGAACGCAGTACCCGAACACCCGCAGGTACGCGCAGCGGCTCCCCGGAGGGGCGATCGTCGACCACGACGATCGCCCGTGAGTGGGTGTGATAACACTGCTTCCCACTTATGAGCTGCGCGAGCAGCACGCTCAGGCTGGGCCGCCCGATCGTGGGGATCACCACGGTGACGTTCATCGGGTCAGCTCCGAGCGGCGCAGCAGGAAGGGTCCTAGCACGAGCACGTCGATCGGGGCCGATCCGAAGCATTCGAGCGCGTCGCGCGGGTCGTCCACCATGGGTCGACCGGCCGTGTTCAGGCTGGTGTTCACCACGGTGGGCAGTCCGGTCAGCTCCGCGAAGCGGTCCAGCAGCCGCGCCAGCAGAGGTTCGGAAGCGCGGTCGACGGTCTGGACCCGCGCGGTTCCGTCGACATGCACCACAGCCGGGATGCGCTCGCGCCACCGCGGTGCGACGTCGTGGACGAAGAGCATGTACGGGCTCGGTATCGGGCCCCGGCTGAACAGCTCACCGGCGCGGTCGATGAGCACCATCGGTGCGATCGGTCGGAACTGCTCACGACCCTTGACCGCGTTGAGCCGCTCGAGATTGCGCGCGTGCCCCGGGTGGGCGAGCAACGAGCGGTGGCCCAGCGCGCGTGGACCGAACTCGCTGCGGCCCTGAAACCAGGCCACGATCGCGTCGGCGGCCAGCGCTTCGGCAGCCGCGACGGCCACATCCGGCGGGCGCTCGTAGCGGATCTGCGCGGAGTCCAGCCAGCCGGCTAGCTCCATGTCGGTGAAGCCGCGGCCCAGGTCAGCGCCCGGCATCGGATCTGCCGGTTCGCCGAAGACCTGTGCGAGATGCAACGCCCCGCCCAGCGCGGTTCCGGCGTCGCCGGACGCGGGCTGCACCCACAGCTCATCGAACGGCCCCTCTGCGGCCAGCCGGGTGTTGGCGACACAATTCAGCGCCACCCCACCGGCCATCGTGAGCCGGCGTGCGCCGGTGCGCCGGTGCAGCCACCAGGCCAGCTCCAGCAGCACCTCCTCCAGCCGGGCTTGCACGGCGGCGGCCAGATCCACGTGCTCGGGCTGCATCTCCTCATCCGACGCCCGCCGCTTCGCCAGCTCGGACCAGTTGATGGGCGCGACGGTGAAACCGCCGTCACCGGTGACTCCGACGAGTTCCCGCATCGCCGGCAGCAGCCGTGGCTCGGTAGCCGACAGCCGGCCGTAGGAAGCCAGTGCCATCACCTTGTACTCGTCCGACGACCGCAGGAAACCCAGGTGTTCGGTGACTTCCTCGTACATCAGACCCAGCGAATGCGGCAGCTGCTGGGTGGCCAGCACCTCGAGCTCGCCGTCGCGATAGCGGCCGCCCAGGTAGGAGATGGCTTCGCCGCGGCCGTCGGCGACGAGCACCGCGGAGTCGCGAAACGGTGCGGCGAGGCCGGCTGACGCGGCGTGCGCGACGTGGTGCTGGACAAACTGCACCACTGCCGGATCCAATCCGGGCAGCGCGGCAGCCAGGAAGTACGGTGCCCGGCGGGCGTAAGTGGTACGCAGGTCCTCCCACCGCTCGTCCAACCCGTCGAGCTCCGGCTGTACCAACGCCGGGTCATAGGAGTAAGCGACGGCATCGAGGTCTTCGGGGTTGATGCCCGCGGTTTCCAAGCACCAGCGGGCCGACAGCTCAGGCAACTCCCAGGCGGAGAACGGCACCGGGCGTTTGCCGTGTTTCCGGCGGCTGAACCGTTCCTCCTCAGCGGCGGCTACAACCTGCCCATCGATGATCAGCGCCGCGGCGGGATCGTGAAATATCGCGTTGATGCCGAGGATGCGCACGCCAACACCCCCCAAAGTTCCGTGACGCGCGGCCACAACATGTCCCCGGGACCATGTACCCTGCGAAACCACTCCCGAAACGCCCGCCGCAAAAGCCCGTTATGGAGGCATAACGGGGCAAAAAGCCGGCGTTTTACCCCGATATGTCTCCATAACGGGGGGCAGGACGCTCTGGAGCTAGCGGGGAGCGGAAGCTGGCGATGGTGCGGGCCATGCCTTCGCGGAGCTCCACTCGCGGCGTCCAGTCGAGGAGCTCTTGGGCCAGTGTGGTGTCGGGGCGACGCATCCGCGGATCGTCGACTGGGCGCTCGATGTGTCGGATGGATCCAGGCAACCCGCTGAGTTCGATTATCGTCTTGGCCAGATCGATAACCGGTAGCTCCAGCGGACCACCGATGTTCACTGGGCCCGGTGCGTGTGACTCGGCCAGCGCGAGGATGCCCCGGATGGTGTCGTCGACGTAACAGACCGATCGGGTCTGGCTGCCGTCGCCAGTGACCGACAGCGGCTCGCCGGCCAGCGCCTGGCGGATGAAGGTCGGGATCGCCCGCCCATCATCGGGGCGCATCCGGGGACCGTAGGTATTGAAGATCCGCACAATTGCCGTGTCCGTGCCACGAGACATCCGGTAGGCAGTGGTGAGCGCCTCGGCGTAGCGCTTGGCCTCGTCATACACGCTGCGGGGGCCGACCGGGTTGACGTTGCCCCAGTAAGCCTCGGACTGCGGATGCTGCAGCGGGTCCCCATAGACCTCGCTGGTCGAGGCCAACACGAACCGGGCACCTTTGTCGACGGCCAGACCCAGCGCGTGCAGCGTCCCGAGGCTGCCCACCTTGAGCGTCTCGATGGGCAGCCGCAGGTAGTCGGCGGGGGAGGCCGCCGAGGCGAGGTGCAGCACCAGGTCCACCGGGCCGGGCACGTGCACGAAGTCCGTCACATCGCACTTGATCAGCCGAAACCGTGGTTCACCCGATCAGATGGGCGATATTGGCTGGGGTCCCGGTGAGGAAATTGTCCAAACAGATGACGCCGGTGCCGCGGCGCAGCAGCTCTTCGCACAGATGCGATCCGAGAAATCCAGCCCCCCCAGTAACCACAGCCCTGCTGAATCTCGTGTTCACGGCTCTGGCTACCCCAGCGCATCGCTCCCAAACTCAGCCGGAGGTTTTCACCATGTGGACTGCGGGTACTGACGGCCATGGGAGTGCGATGAGCGGCGGGGTCACGGTGGTGATCGCCACCCGAAACAGGTGCCCGGAGCTGATCCGTACCCTGCGACACTTACACGAGCTCACCCCGGCGCCGCCGGTGGTCGTGGTGGACAACGGCTCAACCGACGGCACTGTCGCGGCGGTGCTCGAGCGGTTCACCGGGGTGGTGCTGCTGGCGCTACCGCGCAACCACGGGGCCCCCGCTCGCAATGTCGGCGTGCTGGCGGCCCGTACTCCCTACATCGCCTTCAGCGATGACGACTCCTGGTGGGCTCCCGGGGCGCTGCAACGGGCCTAACGGTCCTGGACAGCCATCCGCGGCTGGGCTTGGTGGCCGCCCGTACCCTCGTCGGTCCCGCGGAGCGTCCCGACCCGGTCAATTCGCTGATGGCCACCAGCCCGCTACCCCGTGGCCCGGACGCCCCCGGCCCGTCGGTCCTCGGCTTCCTGGCCTGCTCGGCGGTGCTGCGTAAACGGGCGTTCTGCGAGGTCGGTGGGTTCAGCAGGGTGTTGTTCTTCGTGGGGAGGAACGGTTGCTGTGCTACGACCTGGCGGCAGCCGGGTGGGAACGCGTCTACTTCGACGACGTCGTCGCACACCATCATCCGTCCGCGCACCGGCCCAATCCGCAACGTCGCCGGGTGACGGAGCTGCGCAACACCGTGCTCACCGCCGTGCTACGCCGGCCGCCGCGGGTAGCCGTCGCCGCCGCTGTCGCGCTCGCGCGGGACTCGGTGCGTGACGCGACAGCCCGCAGCGCGTTACACGAGGCTGTGATCCGGCTACCGGCGGCGCTTCGGCGGCGCGCTGTACTGCCCGCCGCCGTCGAGGAGCAGGTTCGCATGCTGGAAGCGGGTGCCAGATGACGCCTGGTCGGGTCACCGTCGTGATCATCACCCGGGACCGCAAGGCGGAGCTGCTGACCACCCTGGCGCACATGACGACTCTTCCCGACCGCGCCCCCGTCGTGGTCGTCGACAACGGCTCCACCGACCACACCGCGCACGCTGTCACTGAGCGGTTCGGCCAGGTGACCCTGCTGTGCAGCGACCACAACCTCGGTGCGCTGGGCCGCAACCTGGCGGTGCGCACCATCGACACGCCGTACGTGGCGTTTTGTGACGACGACACCCGGTGGCGGCCCGGAGCGCTGGCCCGCGCTGCCGAGCTGGAATCCGCAACACGCTGTGGACAGCGTGGCTGCGCCGCCCGCTGCCCAGCGCCCTGCGGCGCACCGGCACGCTGTTGCGCTCGATACCCCGGGACCGGGCCAGCGTGGTGGCGGTCGGCGAGGCGCTCGCTGGTCTGACCTGGGTGCTCCGGGAACGCCGGGTGATCCCATCCGATGTGGAGCGTGGCTTGCGGTTACTGGAGCTGCCGCAACAGCACTCCCCGGCTCGCAGGTATGTTGGATGAGACGGATGCTGATTGCTGAGCAGAAGGAGTGGTTCCGATGGCTCTAGACCCATCAGTTGACATCGGCCGGAAAGTCTGGCGCAGCTGTACCCACTGCCCGAATGCGGACGGCCTTTACCTGCTCAAATCCAACGCCAACCTCGTCTACGTCCAGTGCCCGCTATGCCACAACACTTGGTGGTTGGACACCGGCTTCGGCAGAGGCGGTGGACCCGACAAGGCTGGCAACCCGTAGTCAAACGGCGTCGCCAACTCGCGACTTCCGGCGTAGACCGGGCAAGCTGGCGAGATGGTGATCCCGGTCCATGATGTCAACCCGGTTGGTCGCACACCGTGGGTTACCTACCTGCTGATCGCGGCGAACATTGTTGTCTTCCTGCTCACACCCGCCTCGGCGACCGAGGTGACAGGTGCGGCCAGCCTCGCACAAACCTGCCAGCAGGAGGCGTTCTACGACCGCTACGCGGCGATCCCCACCGAGCTGGTGCACAACCAGCCGCTCGCACTGGTTCCAGATGGACAGGTCGCTATCGGCGATCAGGGTGCAGGCTGTGTTCTTGCCCAGCCTGACTACGCCAAGAACCCAGTACTGTCGGCATTGACGTCGCTGTTCCTACACGGCAGCTGGCTACACCTGCTCGGCAACATGCTTTTCTTGTGGATCTTCGGCAACAACATCGAGGACCGCTTCGGCCGGCTCGGGTACCTGCTGTTCTACCTGGCGTGCGGCATGGCGGCCACCTACGGCTTCGCGCTCACCCACGCCGACTCCACGGATGTGCTGATCGGGGCCTCTGGGGCGATCGCCGGCGTGCTGGGTGCCTATATCGTTCTCTACCCGCGAGCCCGAGTGTGGAGCCTGGTGCCGGTGCTGTTCTTCATCCCGCTACGGTTGCCCGCCTGGTTCGTGCTAGGCCTGTGGTTCCTCTTGCAATGGGTCTACACAGCCGGGTATGCCGTTTCCTCAGCGGGATCAGTCGCCTACGTCGCCCACGTATTCGGCTTCGTCCTAGGGGCCCTGGTTGCGCTGACGATGCGCAGCACGGGCGTGCGGACCCTCGGCCCGTGACACGGGAACTCGCCAGCCGGGTAGCACATCGGCGAGCTCCCGTCGCAGCATCCACCTGACTGGTGAAACATCAACGGACCTACGGCGCGTGTTCGCCTGACCCGACACGCGGCGTTGAACCTCGACGGCACGGCACGTATTATTCGCTGGAACACTTCTTCCAGAAAGGAATCCGGTGGACACGCAGGTCGAAACACTCGAGTTCGAGGCCGAAGCGCGCCAGCTCTTGCAATTGATGGTTCATTC
>JAICHZ010000171.1 GCA_025924655.1 Pseudonocardiaceae bacterium
GAGGTTGGCCAGCACGTCATCTGGCACCTTGACGCCGAACCGGTCCTCGACCTGCACGGCGATTTCCACCATGGACAGCGAGTCGATGTCCAGCTCGTCCACGAAGGACTTCTCCGGGGTGATCTCGCTGGTCTCGACGCCGGCCACCTCGTTCACGATCTCGGCGATGCCACGGAGAATCTCCTCGTTCGTCACTTGCCTGTGTCCCTTCTGTCAATCACGGGTGATCGGGGCCGTTGGCCCCGTACTGCGACGTATCCTCCCGCTGCGGAGCGCGGGCTCAGGGGGCACCCTGCACGGCGGGGTCGTTCACGGTAGAACCACCGCCTGACCCGCATACGACAGCCCAGCGCCGAATCCGACCAGCAGAGCGAGATCGCCCGAACGGACTCGCCCTTCGGCGCGCATGTGGTCCAGCGCAAGTGGGATCGACGCCGAAGACGTGTTGCCCGAGTGGACGATATCGTCGGCCACCACCATGTCCTCGCGGGCTCCGGCGGCCCGCATGCGCTTGGCGATAGCTTCAACGATGCGCAGGTTGGCCTGGTGCGGCACCAGCACGTCGACGTCCGCCGGACTGACTCCGGCCAACTCCAGCGCTCGTAGCGCCACCGGCGCGATCTGCGTGATCGCCCATCGGTACACCTCCTGGCCCTCTTGCCGGATGAAGGAATTGCGGTCGGCCACGACGATGGTCTTCACTAGGTCCCCGGCACTGCCCGCGGCAATCGGACCGATCCCGGGCCGCTCGTCGTGGTCAGCCGGGCCGACCACCGCCGCGCCCGCACCGTCGGCGAAGATGATGGAGGTGGATCGATCCATGGGATCCACCCAATCGGAAAGCTTCTCCGCACCGATCACCAGCACGTGCCGGGCGGAGCCGGCGCGGATCATGTCCGACGCGGTTCCCAGCCCGTAGCAGAAGCCAGCGCAGGCGGCGTTGATGTCGAAGGCGGGGGCCGCCCGCACGCCAATCCGGTCTGCGGTCTGCGCGGCGGCGTTGGGAATGTAGCTGGGCATCGTGCAGGTTGCGACCAGGACCGCGTCGATGTCGCCGGGGCTCAGGCCGGCGTCGGCGAGCGCCTTGGAGCCCGCATCGACGGCCAAGTCGACGACTGACTGGTCGTGGCGGGCGAAGCGCCGTTCGACGATGCCCACCCGGGCTCGGATCCATTCGTCGGTGGTGTCAACCCCGCGGGCGGCGATGTCGGCATTGGTCACAATGTGCTCGGGCTGCCTGCTGCCTAAGCCGAGAATGCGCGCACCAGCGGTCGGGCTGAGCTGCCGGAGGGCGGGCCTCACACCAATGTTCCTGATAGGTCGGCTCCTGAGTGGACGGTTGCGCGGCGGGCGGTCGCTAACTGATCACGGATCAGCCCGGCGACCTTGTCGAGGTCCTCGGGAGTCTTCAGCGCAAGGGTGACGGTGCCCTTCAGATCTCGCTTCACCAGGCCGGACAGTGTGCCGGCGGGCGCAAGCTCGACCGTTGCGGTGACGGCCATGGCGCCCAGTGTCGCCATACAGGAATCCCAGCGAACCGGCCTGGTCACCTGCGCGACGAGCCGGTGCAGCATCTCGGCGCCATCGCCGACCACCTCACCGTCGGCATTGGACAGCAGCGGGCGGGCTGGGTTCTTGACGGTGAGCTGGGTGGCGTACTGAACCAGGGCTTGCTCGGCCGGTGCCATGAAGCCGGTGTGGAACGCCCCGGCAACAGGCAGCGGTAGCACCCGCGTTCGGGCTGGCTTGTGTGCCGCCAGCGTCGCCAGTGCGTCGAGAGCGCCCGCGACGACGATCTGCCCGGCCCCGTTGTAGTTGGCTGCCGCCAACCCGAGCTCAGCCAGCACCGCCATGACGTCATCGGGATCGCCCCCGAGTACGGCGGACATCCCGGTCGGCGCCAGCGCGCACGCCCGGGCCATTTCCTGGCCCCGGACGGCCGCGAGGGCGACCGCATCCTCCGCGGTGAGCACCCCGGCTACGGCTGCCGCGGTGAGTTCACCGACTGAGTGCCCGGCGACCGGCGCCTCGGTCGGCAGATCCACCCGTCGCGCCAACTCCTCGGCGACCAGCAGCGACAGTGCCACCACCAGCGGCTGGGTCACCGCGGTGTCCTTGATCTCCTCGGCAGCCGCTGTGGTGCCCAGCCGTTGCAGATCCAGCCCGATGATCTCTGACCACACCGCGATCCGCTGCTGCGCACCCCGCAGCGCCAGCCACGGCGCCAGCATGCCAGGGGACTGGGCACCCTGTCCGGGTGCGAGCAGCGCAATCATTCCGTCTACTGAACACCCTGCTCGGCTGCGGCCGTGATGCTGTGCGTCACGAAGTCCACCGACACATTCTTGTGGACTTCCTACAAAAGCTCCGTCACCACAAGCCGCGGGAACGGGCCAGCCGACCGACCGCCATGCCCACTCGCAGCACCAGCCCGTCTCGGGGGTCACCGGGTACTCGCCCGGTGATGTCGACGATCCGGCGCAACCGGTAGCGAACCGTATTGGGGTGCACGAACAACCGCCGGGCGCAAGCCTCCAGTACTCCACCAGCGTCGAAGAAAGCGTCGAGCGTCTCGACCAGGCCACCGCTGGCCGCGGCCAGCGGGCGCATCACCTGGTCTACCAGCAGCCGCTCCGCCTCCGGGTCTCCGGCCAGGGCACGCTCGGGCAGCAACTCGGAGGCCGGCACCGGGCGCGGTGCCGTGGGCCAGGCCGCCACCGCGCGCAGCCCGGACAGGGCGTCGGCGGCGCTGCGGTGTGCCTCGGCCAGCGACGGGACAGTCGGCCCGACGACCACCGGACCTGGACCGAAGGCCTCGATCATCCACTGCGGGTTTTCCGGGGGGTCGGGGCGGCCGCTGACCACCAACACCAGGCGGGATCCCTGTACCCCGACGAGCATCCCGCGGCCGGTACGAATGGCGCTGCCGCGAATGTCGGCGAGCAGCTCCGGCGGTTCGTCCGGTGGTGGATTGCCCACCAGCACCGTCGCCGGAGCCGCAGGCTCCAAACCCAGAGCAGCGGCGCGGGACAGCAGCGACTCCTCGCCATCCCCGCGCATGATGCCGTCCACCACCAGCGCTTCCAGCCGGGCGTCCCAGGCGCCGCGGGCCTCGGCGGCGCCGGCGTAGGTGCTGGCCGCGGCGAAGGCGACCTCTCGGCTGTATCGCAACGAGGCCTCGGTGAGCACGGTGCGTTCGGCGTCGTCGGCGGCGAGTTCGGGCAGTTGCTGCTCGAATACCAGGGCAGCGACCCTGACCAGTTCAACGGTTTGGCGCAGGCTGACCCAGTGGGTCAGATCTCGTGGGGCGGTGCGAAACGCGTCGATCGTGAGCTTGATCGAATGCTGCGGATCTTTGAGCCACTCGACGAAGTTCGCCACGCTGGCTTGCGTGACCAGCAGTACCCCGGCCCGCTGCTCCGCCGATAGCCTGCGGAACCAGGGATAACGCTGCTCCATCTCGGCCACGCTGGCCGTGGCGAGTCCACCGGAAGCCCGCGCCAGGCTGCGCAGCGTGCTGGCGGACAGCGGGTGGGATCCCGCCTCGATGGTCATGGCGTCAGCATCGCACGCCAGCTGCAATGGTTTTGCGCGATAGTGTTTGTTACAAGTCGTGGAGACGTGTCGTGGGAATTGTCGTGGAGATACAGTCGAGGAGAGATGATGGTCAGCTCGCCACCTAAGCTCGTACCCCAGGTCGATGTGCGCCGGGCTGGGGACCGCAAGCACACCGAGCTCGAATGGCTGAGTTCGCGGCACAGCTTTTCCTTCGGACGCCACTTCGACCCGTCCAACACTCACTTCGGTCTGCTGCTGGTGAGCAACGATGATGTCGTGAAGCCTGGGATGGGCTGCGAGACACACCCGCACCGCGACATGGAGATCGTGACCTGGGTGCTGGAGGGTTCCCTGGTTCACGAGGACTCCAAGGGCAACCTCGGGGTGATCTACCCCGGACTGGCCCAGCGGATGAGCGCCGGCACCGGGATCAAGCACTCCGAGAAGAACGACTCGTGGCGGCTGGATGGCGAGCCGCACGATCAGGACGTGCACTTCGTCCAGATGTGGATGCCCGCCGATACCCGGTCTATTGATCCCAGCTACCAGCAGCGCGACATCAACGCGGAGTTGGGCCCGGTCGATGCGGGATCGGGCGAGCTGGTGGTGGTGGCCTCCGGGATGGAGGCCCACCGCGACCGCAGCGCAATCTCCATCGGGCACCAGCATGCGGCGCTGCACGCGGCACGGCTGCAGCCAGGTGCGAGCGTCGACGTGCCGGCTGCGGCGTTCGTGCACTTGTACGTCGCCCGCGGCGCGGTCGACCTGGAGGACACCGGCCCACTAGACACCGGCGATGCGGCGCGGCTGACCGCTGCCGGTGGCCAGCGGATCACCGCAGCATCCGGCGGCGCCGAGGTCCTGGTCTGGGAGATGGCCGCGCGGCTGACCACCCCTCAATAACCGCACCGCTAGGCATAACCGCACCGCTAGGCCACTCCCGGGTCGGAGGTCTGGGGCCCTGCCGCTTGCGGGTCGTCGATGCGGTACCGCCGGGCTGCCTGGGCGACGGCGGACTGGTCGACCGTGCCGCGGCGGGCCAGCGCAGCCAGCGCGGCCACGGTGATCGATTCAGCGTCGACGAGGAACTGTCGTCGCGCCGCCGGCCGGGTGTCGGAGAAACCGAAGCCGTCGGTGCCCAACGTGACGAAGTCGGTAGGTACCCAGGGACGGATCAGGTCGGGTACCGCGCGCATCCAGTCCGACACCGCGACCAGCGGACCCGCTACATCTTGCAAGGCTCGCGTCACGTGCGGCACCCGGGGCTCCGCCTCCGGATGCAGCAGGTTGTGCCGATCGACCTCGACGGCCTCGCGGCGCAGCTCTGTCCACGACGTCGCCGACCACACGTCGGCCGCCACACCCCAGTCCTGGGCCAGCATCTGCTGGGCTCGCAGCGCCCACGGCAGCGCCACTCCAGAAGCAGCGAGCTGTACCGCAGGTCTGTCCGGGCCTGGTGCCGGTGCGTACCGGTACAGACCGCGTAGCAGGGCTTCGACGTCGAGGTCCGGGGGCTCGGCCGGCTGCCGGTAGGGCTCGTTGTAGATGGTGAGGTAGTAGAATACGTTCGGATCGCGCGCGCCGTCGTCGCCGTACATCCGCCGCAGCCCATCGCGGACGATATGCGCGATCTCATAGCCCCACGCCGGGTCGTAGGCCACCACGGCGGGATTGGACGCGGCGAGCAGCAGGGAATGCCCGTCGTTGTGCTGCAAACCCTCGCCGACCAGCGTGGTGCGTCCGGCGGTCGCGCCGAGCAGGAATCCGCGGGCCATTTGGTCGCCGGCTGCCCACAAACCGTCTCCGGTGCGCTGGAAGCCGAACATCGAGTAGAAGATGTAGACCGGGATCAGCGGTTCATTGTGCGTGGCGTACGCGGTACCTGCCGCGGTGAACGACGCCGTGGAGCCGGCCTCGTTGATGCCCTCGTGCAGGATCTGCCCCTGCTCACTTTCCCGGTAGGCCAGCATCAACTCGGCATCCACCGAGGTGTAGAGTTGCCCGTGCGGGTTGTAAATTTTCTGCGTCGGGAACATCGAGTCCATCCCGAATGTGCGCGCCTCGTCCGGGATGATAGGCACGAACCGCGGCCCGATCTCGGGATCCTTGATCAGCTCTCGGAGCTGCCGGACGAACGCCATCGTGGTGGCGACTTCCTGCTTCCCGGACCCGCGGCGCAGCACCTCGTAGACCTTGTCGCCGGGCAATACCAAGGTTTTGGACTTGGTTCGTCGCTCCGGGAGAAACCCGCCCAGCGCCCGGCGACGTTCGCACATGTATTGGATCTCCGGAGCGTCCGGCCCCGGGTGGTAGTACGGCGGCAGCGTGGGATTTTCCTCGAGCTGCGCGTCGGTGATGGGAATGCGCTGGGCGTCACGCACGTGCTTGAGATCTTGGAGGCTGAGCTTCTTCATCTGGTGGGTGGCGTTGCGACCCTCGAAGTGCGAACCCAGGCCGTAGCCCTTGATGGTCTTGGCCAGGATCACGGTGGGTTGGCCGTGATGCTGGGTGGCGGCCTGGTAGGCGGCATAGACCTTGCGGTAGTCGTGCCCACCGCGCTTGAGGTTCCAGATGTCGGCGTCAGAAAGGTTTTTGACCAGTTCCTTGGTGCGCGGGTCACGGCCGAAGAAGTGATCCCGGACGTATCCGCCGTCGTTGGCTTTGTAGGTCTGGTAGTCACCGTCGGGCGTGACGTTCATCAGGTTCACTAGCGCGCCCTGCCGGTCGGCATGGAGCAGGGCGTCCCATTCCCGGCCCCAGATCACCTTGATGACGTTCCAGCCGGCGCCGCGGAAGAACGATTCGAGTTCTTGGATGATCTTGCCGTTGCCCCGCACCGGACCGTCGAGTCGCTGCAGGTTGCAGTTCACCACGAAGGTGAGGTTGTCCAGACCCTCGACGGCCGCGACTTGGATCTGCCCGCGGGACTCGGGCTCGTCCATCTCACCGTCGCCGAGGAAGGCCCACACGTGCTGCTCAGAGGTGTCCTTGAGGCCGCGAGCCCGCAGGTAACGGTTGAGCCGAGCCTGGAAGATCGCGTTAATCGGACCCAGGCCCATCGAGACGGTGGGGAACTCCCAGAAGTCCGGCATCAGCCGCGGGTGCGGGTAGGACGGCAGGCCTCCACCTGGCCCGGCGTGGGAGAACTCCTGGCGGAACCCGTCGAGTTGGTCGGCGGACAGTCGGCCTTCCAGGAACGCCCGGGCGTAGATGCCGGGCGACGCGTGGCCCTGGATGAAGACCTGGTCCCCACCACCGGGGTGGTTCTTGCCCCGGAAGAAGTGGTTGAAGCCCACCTCGTAGAGCGCGGCCGAGGAGGCGTAGGTGGAGATGTGACCGCCGACTCCAACGCCGGGACGCTGCGCCCGATGCACCATCATCGCGGCGTTCCACCGGATCCAGGCGCGGTAGCGCCGCTCGGTGTCCTCGTCGCCCGGGAACCACGGCTCGTTTTCGGTGGGGATGGTGTTGACGTAGTCGGTGCTGGTCAATGACGGCACACCGACGCCGGTCTCACGGGCCCGTTCGAGCAGCCGCAACATCAGGTACCGCGCCCGCTGCTTGCCTCCGGACAGCACCGCGGAGTCGAATGCTTCCAACCACTCCGCAGTCTCTTCCGAGTCGATGTCTGGCAGGTGGGCCGCCACACCGTCCCGGATTACCCGCACCCGAGCGGGCACACGATCGTTCTTCGTGGCCAAGGGGTCTCCTCGCCTCAATCTCTCGTAGTATGCCCACCATCGTGCCCCATACAGACCCATGCTCGTAGGCCTCGCGATCGATGTCACTGCTACCCATGAGTGATCTGGCGGACAAATCCGGTTCCCGGATCCGGCCTCAGACAGGGCGAGATCGGCGTGTCCCGCTGCTGGCAGTTGCGCTATAGGTGGACCGCAGTGTTCGCTTGGACGCCATCGAGTAAAAGATCGCCGGGCGCAGGTTGCCGGCTTGACGTTGTGGAGGGGTGAACACCGTGGTCGCCGCTGCGGCGGGAGACACCGGCAAACTCGGCGTTGCCGAGAGGCTCGGGATTGAATCTGACATGGTCGTGCAGGAGCTCGGCTGGGATGAGGACGTCGACGACGACGTGCGTGCGGCGATCGAGGAGGTGATTGGTGGTGACCTGCTCGATGAGGACTCTGACGAGGTCGTCGATGTCGTGCTGCTGTGGTGGCGCGACCAGGACGGCGATCTAGTGGATACCCTCGTCGACGCCCGAACGCCGTTAGCGGATAACGGCGTGATCTGGGTGCTCACGCCCAAGACCGGGCGGGACGGTCATGTGGAGCCCTCAGATCTCGCTGAGGCGGCTCCCACTGTGGGTTTGGCACAGACGTCCAACCTCAGCGTCAGTGAGGACTGGACAGCCAC
>JAICHZ010000172.1 GCA_025924655.1 Pseudonocardiaceae bacterium
AGCCGCCCCTGCGGACCAAAGACGCCTCAGCGCGCTGGGAGTCTGGCGTGGCTGGTCGAGGCTGACCTCCAGCCAGTAGAGCACGGCGATCAGGCCGCCCAGACAAGCGAAGAACAGCACGAAGAAGCCGAGCATCTCAGCGGCGTTGTGTGTCACAGTTCCGTCGTCCCTACCAAGGTGGCTCAGCCGGTCGCCCGAGTGAGCAGGTCTCACGTTCTGAGGCCCCTGTGCCCACCCAGCCGAGGTCTAGCCCCTGGCGGAGACGCCCCAGTTACCCCACCCGCCTCGTCTGTCGCACAAGCGGGCCGGTGGTCGTCGCCGTACCCTCGACCGCGTCATGGCCGACTGCTGGTCAGGCCACTCTCGCTTCGAGCACGGCCAGGTCGCGGACGGCGAACCGGTAGTGCTCGATCTCCTCGTCCATCACGACGGCAATGCAGTCGATCACAGTCAGTGGCTCGTCGGGATAACCCGGAGCCGGCGTACGTCGGCAGAGCCGGCCCAGGTCGTCATCGGTCAACCCGTCAACGATCTGCCTCATCACGGCCATCCGGTCATTCCTCGCCGCGACGATCTCGTCGGAAGAGGGCTGTGCCGCTAGGTCGATCCCGAGCGCAGCCGCATCCGCCGGCGGGTACCAGCTTTGCGGCAGCCCGAGCGGGTGGTAGGGCATGGGCTCGTCGAGCACGGTCCGCTGGGCCCAAGCGTCGGTGATGAAGACCAGATGGCGCAGCGTCTGCATGAACGACCACTCTTCCGCTACGTGCTCGTCAAGCGCGGCGCGGGGAAGCCGTCCCGCTCGCTCGGCCGCTCGCGCCCACAGTTCTTCGATGGTGGTCCACATCGTGCGGAGATCATCGGCCGACTCTGCGGCGCGGAACTGGACTCGCTCGGGATGTCGCCGGTCCAGCTCAGCGTTGACGAAGTCGGTCACATCGACACCGTTCACGCTGACATTGCGCAGATATCCGGAGATGTCGACGTTCTCCAGCCAGCAGTCCCGGATCGTGGCATCGGTGAGGTCGCAATCGGTGAAGCGTGCTCCCCGCATGTCGGCGACATCGAACCGGGCGCCTCGGAACTGCTCGCTGCCGCCGCCCTCGCCCGCGTAGAACCGGTGCGGGCCGAAATGCGCCTCTGTCGACTCGTTATCGGGTTCGGACGGCGGGCCGCCCTGGCCCTCAGACTCTGTCATGGTCGTCGAGCGTAGCCTTGAGCGCCGACGGTAAAGCGGGCCGGCAGGTCCCGTCTTGGATGGCCGCCCCAACCATCAATTCGTTATATTGGTGTCGTGAACGACGACGATGAGAAGCGAGCCGAGGGCGTCGGGGCTGAGGCCTTGTTAGACCTCGTCAACACGCTCGATGAGCGGTCGTTCACCATCCACGGCGTTCAGCACCGTGGGGGTGACGACCTCGCCGAACTCTCAAACGCGCGAGTTTGGCTTCGTAAGCGTGGGCTACTTGGTGCTCGGCGAACCTTGGCCACGGATGATGTGGTCAAGTTGATCGAGCTGCGTCGCGCTTTGCGCACGGCGCTTGCCGTGCGTGCCGGTCACCAGGAGGCGACCGCTTTTGCTGAGGTCAACGAGGTGCTGGCGGGCTTTCCCCTTGCGGTGCAGCTGAGGCACGACGGGACATGTTCCTTGGCAGGAACCGCCGCAGGGATCCCTGCAGCACTCGGCGAACTCCTCGCGCAGGTTGTCGTTGATGGCGGATGGACTCGGATCCGGATGTGCGCGGCCCCGGATTGCCGGTGGGTATTTTTTGACACCTCACGCAACGCCAGTGGCAGATGGTGCTCGATGCGGGTGTGCGGCAACCGCGACAAGACCCGTAGATATCGGGAGCGGCAGGCATCCGCGTGACATCACCATCGTCGCCACGTGGGCGACGTCGGTAGCGACAGCTTGGCACTGCCTATCGTTCTGCCTGGGGGCCGGTCGGCTTCGAAGGTCCGGGATCCACACTGGCGGCCTTGCCGCAGTGCCTGCACGACCAGCGAGCCGCTCGCCTCATTCAGCGGAGGTACTCCGCCCGGTACCTGTTGTTGGAAGGGCGGCATCGGCGGCGTGCCTGCCCGACAGCGTCCCTTCAGTCGAGGTGCTGCAATCGGGGCCAGAGTTGTGTCCATGGAAGTCGCGGGCGCTGACAGACGGCGATGGGTTCGCCCTGCTCTTCGTTGTCCACGCCGACAAGGTTGTCGAGCCGGCCCCGGACCGTGCACATCGCGAAGAAATGTCGGGCGAAGCCGTACTGGTCGCCGACGAACACGACGGTCGTCGTACCGTCGGGGGGTCGAGCTTGTGCGTAGAGGCCGTTCTGGCCGCTGTAGACAGGCGCTCCGGGACGGTAGCGGGCGACTGCACCGGCTTCGCCGTAGTTGGAGGTGATCACCACCGGATCGCCGGCGCGCGACAGGCCGTCGTAGACCTGGCTGATCTGGCGGACGTATTGCGGCCATCCGACTGTGTCGGCGACGACCTTGTTGATCCCCGGAATCGGGGTCGAGCCGACTGAGCCGATCGGAATTAGCGGGAGGCCGACGACCAGCGACACTGCGCCGTTGACGGCGAACAAGACAGCCCATACGCGTGCGAGGTGGGACTCCATTGCCACTATCCCGGCTGCGAACGGCACCGGCATCAAGAACACCGGGTAGTAGTTCTGGGCTCCGGATACGAACGTGAACAGCACCAGCACCACGAACGCCACTACGAAGAAGCGGATACGACGGTCTCGAGCGAGCGCTCGCAGGCCAGCCAGCCAGATCACGACCATGGGCGGCCCGAGCAGCAAGACCATCAAGATCCACATCGAGGCCCTCACGTCAGAGGCATTGTTGGCCGACAGGGCACGACCCATCGCCAGCTCGGGCCAGTCATTGAGGATCTGGTACAGCAGGTTGGGCAAGCCAACAATCAGCGCGATGGCGACGCCACCCCATGCATATCGCGACCGGAGTCGGGACCGGGGGCCGAGCAGGGCCAACCCGACGGCCATCCCGCCGAGGAGCACCCCGATCAGGAGCTTGTTGTATGTGGCTATCCCGGCGACCGCTCCAGCGGCCAGCCACCAGCGCGGCGACTCGCGCAACTCGGCTCGGATCACGCACAGACACACCGCGGGCCAGAACACCAGGTCCGGTGTCGACGTCAGCAGCACGTGGCCGAGCACCGTGATCATAGAGGTGGTGGCGATCCCCCACGCGGCCCAGGCCTGCGCCTTCGCCCCGCCACCCAGTTCGCGAGCGATCAACGCGGTCAGGACGACACAGCCGGCAGCGCACAGGGTGGCCGGCACCCGGAGCAGCCACGGCGTCGCGCCGTTCAGCCCGACCAGCGCGTGCGAGAGCAGCGGCACCAGCGGCGGCTGGTCGACATACCCCCACGCCGGCTTGAGCATCGCGAAGTAGAGCTCGTCGCGCTCGAAGCCATATAGGCCACTGAACGCGGTCAGGAGCACAACAACAAGGACCAGCGGGAAAAGGATGCGGTGCCACGCAATGGCCGGCGGGTTCACGTGGGCAGGAGTGGCTTCGTTTCGCTCTACCCGGCCAGAACCATCCGACCAGCTCTGGTCGATCGTCGTGCCTTTCACGTCCCGCGTCCCAGCACGTCGCGCCCCGTCGTTGCCGACTCTCGCCACGGCGATGAAGAGCCCCTCAACATGGGCGCCCAGCCCAAGGGTTGAGACCTCTGTCGGCGCAGGCGGGTACTTTGCATAGCACCCTCACCTTTCAGCCCTTCCACTCGCGAAGGCCATCCGCTGCCGGGTGCGAATCACAGGCCGCCGTCCTGGCCGTCACATCCCGCGGCGCGCAGTGCTGCGGTGTCATGGAACTGATCCGCCCACCAGGCGCTGTGGTACTTGCGCCCGGCGCCATCGATGAGAATCAATCTCGACACCGGTGAAACATATTGCTAGTGTCGTCACCATGTCAAGGGATGCGGGCCGGTGGGCCGCTCACGTCGGGTTCCTGGTGTGAACCGACTGACGACAGTCAACGTAGCGAGTTTCGAAGGTGACCACGTCACGCTGGTGTCGTGCCGACTCCAGCGCACGAGCCGGGTCGGACCCGTCCCCCAGAGGAGAGCAATGACCAGCGACCAGATCTCATCGGACAGCTTCCACACCACGCTGCGGATAGCCGCTGCTCCCGACAGGGTCTACACCGCGCTCACCTCGGCGCAGGAGATCACCGGCTGGTGGGCGACGGCGGCGGGCGATGCGGATCAGGGAGGTCGGCTCCACCTCACATTCGGCGGCGACACCTCGTTGGACCTGACAGTTGTGACCGCAATCGCGCCGCACACGGTTCGCTGGCTGGTGACAGACTGTGACGTCCTGCCAGATTGGGCGAACACGGAACCAGGCTTCTCGGTGACGGCGGCCGATGAGGCCTGCGACCTGAGGCTCGACCACATCGGCCTCCGCCCACAGCTGGAGTGCTACGACAGGTGCAGCGCGGATTGGGTGCACTTCCTCCACAGCCTGCGAGCATTCGTCGAAACCGGTCACGGCTTTCCGGTCGGGAGCTAGCCTCCGGGGTCTCACGTCTGTCGAGCCTGGATGCGGGCGCGTAGCGCACGGAGCTGCCTGTCCGGCTCGCCTCTTGTCCCTACGACACCGTGTGACTCACCGCGATGAGCTGCTCGCGCCAGTTCGTTTGACTGCGTGACGACACTAGTTATATGGTTTGACGGTGTTGACGTTGAGTGCTGACGATGCCGACATGACTCGACGGACTCGGTCATGCTGATGAACCGTTTCGAAGTTCCAGTGGCGGCTCACGACTTCGAGGATCTGCGCAGCCGGCTGAGGCGGTCTCGCTGGCCGTCCCCGTTCCCGGTCGAACCGTGGGCAGCCGGCACCGATCGCGGAGTACTCGAGCGGTTGGTGACCTATTGGGCCGATGGCTTCGACTGGCCAGATCAGGTCGCGCACCTGAACGCCCTTGACCACCGCATCGTCGACCTTGACGGGGCCTTCGTCCACTTCGTCTACTTCGCGCCGGAGCAGCCGACGCACGAGCTGCCGCTCATCTTGACCCACGGCTGGCCGAGCACGTTCTTGGAGCTGGTGGCGCTCGCCCAGCGGCTGGCCACACCGTCCCGGTTCGCGCGACCCTCCAGCGGTGCCCGGGCCGTTATCGTTCCGTCCCTGCCTGGATTCGGATTCTCACCTCCGCGCCCGACACTTTGGGCCGAACCACCAACCCACGAGCTGTGGCACCAGGTGATGACGGGCGCCATGGGCTATCCACGCTACGGCGCACACGGCGGGGACCTCGGCGCGGGGATCACCACCAGACTGGCAGTCGCTCATCCAGAGGCGGTAGTCGGCGTTCACCTGCTAGCGCCCGCCTGGCCGGACGTGATCGACGAAGCGACTTTCACCGAGCAGGAGCGCGAATTCTTGCGTGTCGATGCCGCCTGGGACGAGGAGGAGGGAGCCTACGCCCACCTTCAGTCGACCCGGCCCGTGACGCTGAGCTATGGGCTTGCCGACTCGCCAATAGGACTGCTTGCGTGGATGCTCGAGAAGTACCGCTCCTGGAGCGACTGCGACGGCGACGTCTCGAGACGTTTCAGCGACGACTTCATCCTGACCCAGGCGACGATCTACTGGGTCACCAACACCATCGCGTCGTCGTTCCGCCCCTACTACGAGTACCGGCTGGGACGAACCCCCTTCGGACCAGTAGAGGTCCCGGCCGGATTCGCCCAGTTCCCGCGCGACCTGGGCACCCCGCCCCGCTCCTGGCTCGAACGCCGCTACCGCGTGGAGCGCCACACCCTCATGCCCCGCGGTGGCCACTTCGCCGCACATGAGGAACCTGACCTGCTCGCCGCCGACATCGCAGCGTTCTTTGCCGACTTGTCGAGGTCGGCCGACGTCCCTGTCCCGACGGTGACGTGATGTGCAGGTTCCAGTATCTCGGCCTGGCCCTCGGCATGAGCGACGGCGATGAGCCTGTCCACTACCTGGTTGAGGACTCTTGCGCCGGCCCCGGAGAGTTGAGCGACCAGTTCCTGTACGGAGTTGAGCAAGCCACCTCGCTGACCACCAACCCGCTGTTCGCGTTGTTGAACGACGCCTGCTGCGCTCGGCGAAACCCTGGCCGTGAACCCCGTCCCGGTCGGCCGCGTAGGGGAAGCGAAAGAACCCCAGCGATCAACGATCAGAGATCAGCGCTAACCGATCATCGAGGCACCTGAATCAAATTTCCCTCGAGGTCGGAGCATGTACTGATGCGCAACCCGCGTTCGGCGCTTGCGCGCAGTGTTGGGCGCGGACTAGTCGGGCTTCCTCGTGAGTACTGGTGGCTCTGGTCAGGCACGCTCGTCACGCGGCTGGGATATTTCGTGCAGCCCTTCTTGGTGCTTTACCTTACTTCGGCGCGCAGCCTCAGTGCCCCGAGGGCGGCATTGGTGGTGTCCGCATTCGGTGCCGGGTCGCTGGTGTCCCAACCATTGGGGGGTCTGCTGGCAGATCGTTTGGGCCGACGCCGGGCACTTACCGCCGGATTGACCGCTTCCGCCGTCACTCTGCTCGCCCTCGGCGCAGCTCGCACGACGCCGTTGATGCTGGCAGCCGCGACGCTGGCTGGTGCATCCCTCGATCTGTATCGCCCGGCCTCTCAAGCGCTAGTCGCTGATCTGGTGGCACCGCAGGTCCGGCCAAGGGCGTACGCCCTCCTCTATTGGGCCGTGAACCTCGGCTATGCCGTCGCGACCGCCGCTGCCGGATTCTTGGCAAGCGTCGGATTCGGGTGGTTGTTCATCCTGGACGCGGCCACCAGTCTGGTCTTCGCGATCCTTGTCGGCCGAGGCATCCGGCGGGTTCCTTCCTATGTCGGCAATGACCACCTTGGCGACCCGCGCGACGAGCGGCCGTACCGGCCTCATGACCGGGACGGACTGCTAACGGTGCTCGGAGACCGCCTTCTGCTCGGCTTTGCTGCTATCACGCTCCTCTACGCAGTGGTGTACCTTCAGGTCGCCTCCACACTGCCGCTGGCTGTACGAGCCGCAGGGCTTCCCACCTCCGCGTTTGGACTGGTGATCTCGCTCAACGGACTTCTCATCGTCGCGGTTCAGCCCTTCACTGTGCACCTGCTCGATCGCATCGACCGCGTCAAGGTTCTAGCTGCCGGACAGCTGATTTTGGGCGTCGGGTTCGCACTGACTGGCTTGTGCCACAGCCTCTGGCAGTTTGCCGGAAGCGTGACAGTCTGGACCATCGGCGAAATCGCCACCGCCGGGACCGCCACCGCCGTTGTAGCCGACTTGGCGCCGAGTCACTTGCGCGGCCGCTATCTCGGGGTTGCCGGCGGCGCCTGGGGACTCGCCGCGCTCCTGGCCCCGCTCGTGGGTATCAGCACCTTCACCGTCGCACCAGGGGCATTGTGGCTCTCCTGCCTTGGCGCCGGCTGTGCGTGTGCGATCGCACAACTCGCCATCAACCGACGCTTGATCGCACGCCGGAGCACAGCTGCCAGTCCCTCACCGGTAAAGCGGGCCTAACCGACGGATGTGAACTGCACAGCCCGGGTAAGTAGAGGGTCAGTTCTGCGGGCAGCGGCTGCTGTCGGGTCATCTTCTGGTTGTGAGCGCTTGCGGAGGCGACGGTGCCGGGATCTCCTACTACAGGTCGTAATACAGCTCGAATTCGTGGGGCGTCGGGCGCAGGGAGATCGGCAGCACCTCGTTGGTCCGCTTGAAGTCGATCCAGGTCGAGATCAGGTCGGGTGTGAAGACGCCGCCCTCGAGCAGGTACTCGTTGTCCGCCTCGAGCGCGTCGAGCACCTCGGTGAGCGTCCCGGGAACCTTGGGCAGGTCGGTGTGCTCCTCAGGC
>JAICHZ010000173.1 GCA_025924655.1 Pseudonocardiaceae bacterium
CTCGACGCTGAGCCGGCTGACGTGCAGGCTAGGGCCGCGCTGATCCAGGTTCGCTTCCTGGCGCGGGCCGAATCCGCGGATCCCTCCGCAGTGGCCAGAGCCGACGCCGCACCCGATGACGTCGATGCGCAGATCGCCGCAGCCGACGTGCAGGTGGCCGCCGGGGCGCCGGAACAAGCATTCGAGCGGCTGGTCGGCGCCGTGCGGCGGTTGACCGGAGACGACTGCGACCGGGCCAGAGCGCACCTGGTGGAGCTGTTCGAGCTCTTCGCCCCCGACGATCCCCGGGTGACCTCAGCGCGCCGCGCGCTGGCGCGGGCGTTGTTCTGACTCACGACCCCGCGTCGAGCCACGGCTCGACGCGGGGCCATAGCGCGCCGACTGCCCCGTTCGCGCCGATCCAGGGCCAGCACGCGGCCTGCTCGGTGCTGTCAACCGGGAAGGCGACCACGTCGATCCCGGCGCCACGGACGATGTGCACCAACGCCTGCGCCGCTTGGGACAGGATCCGGGACGGATCGGCGGCGACCTGATCGGAGATCGGTTGGGCGATCCGCACCACGCACACCGAGAGGTCTGCCAGGCAGCGCAGCGCGCCGATGCCACCACCGAAGTCGTAAAGCCCGGCTCGCACGCCCAGCTTGGACAGCTCCCGCACGTTGTCCTCAGCGCGGGCGCCACCAACGCCGGCGAGTTCACCGCTGACCGTGCGGATCGCTGCCGCTGGCGCCCGCAGCTCCAGCTCAGCCGGCGCCAGGCCGGTCTCATCCAGAACCTCTGTGACCCTCGGTACCAAGTCGGGGTGCTGCGCTTGGGACGGCGTGAGGTTGATCGCCACCGGAGGCACGCTCGCGTTGCTGCGCTGCTGCCACGAGATGGCCTGCTCGGCGGCGGTGCGCAGTAACCACTGACCGACGTCGTGCACGACACCGGTCTGTTCCGCGGCCTGCACGCACTGTGCGTGAGACAGCACGCCGAGCTGGGGATGCCGCCAGCTCAGCGCCGCTTCGATGCCCACCAGCCGTTCGCTGTCAAGGGTGACCACCGGCTGGTATGTCACTCGCAGCTCGCCGGTCTCCCAAGCGCCGGGCATCGCCGCCGCCAGCCGGAGCTCGGCGCGCTCCGCGGCATCGACGTCGGCGTCGAACAGGGCCCACTGCCGCTTGCCTGCGCCACGGATCCGGCGCAGCGTGGTGCTGGCGGCCCGCATCAAGTCGTCGGCCGTCGTTGCGCCGGCGTGGCGCTGCACGACGCCGATGCTCGCGGTGGCCGCCACCCCGATGTCATCAATGTAGAAAGGTTCGGCCAGCTCGGTGTTGATGATCTCGGCGAAGGCTCCGACGTCGAGGAGCGGATCCTCGGGTTCGATGAGGATCGCGTACTCATCGGCGCCGAGTCGGGCGACCATCGCCGGCCGGCCGGCGACCACTGCTTCCAGCCGCCTGGCCACCACATCCAGCAGCTGGTCACCGGCAAGGTGCCCGAGGCCGTCATTGATCGTGGCGAAGCCGTCTAGATCGAGGTGCATCAGCGTCACAACGGCCCGCGGATCGAGCCGCGCGAGCACCTTTTCCAGGTGGGTGACGAAGTACTGCCGATTCGGCAGACCGGTCTGCACGTCATGCAGTGTCTGATGGTGCAACCGCTGCTCGAGAAGGTGCTGGTCGGTGATGTCCTCGACCATCGTGACGACGTGTTGGGTGGCCTGCTTGGTTTTGAGCAGCACCGAGCCGGCTAGGTAGACCCATGCGGTTTCGCCATCCGCCCGGCGCAACGCAAGGCGAACCCGGAACCGCGAATCCCGACCCGCCACCAGGTCGCGGTAATGCTCCTCCACGAGGGGCTGGTGGCCGGCTACCGGCAGCTCGCTGAGCTGACGTCCGAGTAGTTCGCCTCGGGAGTAGCCGAGGATCTTCTCCAGCGACCGGTTGGATTGAATGATCCGGCCGCTGTCCTCGGTGATCGCGATACCCACCGGGGAGAAGTCGAACACTTCTCGGAACCGGGCTTCGCTGACCCGCAGGTCTTGCTCGAGGTCCTGCCATGCCAACGAAAGCGCCCGCTTAACCTCTTCCTGCTGGTCGCAGACGAGATTGCGCAACGCCCACGTGTAGCCGGCAGCCAGCGCACCGAGGAGTTGGATGATCCGGTCACAGCTCGGCTGCGTCCCGGCACCGCGCGCGGCGGCGGGCAAGGCCTCACCGAGCACGTCGAACGTACGGGCCAGGCTCTGCGCACCGGTGAAGCCACCGGCGACGAGTCGCGCACCTACGTCCGAAGCGGTCTGGGTGTCCACCGCAGCACCGGATAGCGCGGCGAGCAGCCGCTCAGCGAGATCACCCAAGTAGTCCCGAATTTCGGCCAGCGGCATCGGCGCGGAAGAGGTCGCGCCGATCGCGCGAGCCCACTCGCGAGCGAGATCAGCCGGTGACGGGAAGGTGCGATCCTGGTCACCGGATCTCGCTGTGTGGTCCTGTTCCAAGTCGTTGGCCCACCGATCACTACCCCGCGGCAGGCATCACCCTACAGCCCCCTGAGCCACACACGCGACACTCAGTTCGCTTCGGCGGGGGTAAGCCAGAGGGCTCCGGCTGGTGGCAGTCGGACCACCGCGGAGTATGGCAGTCCGTGGTATGGCCACTCGCTGGCGATCACCTCTCCGAGATTCCCCACACCCGAGCCGCCGTAGCCTTCGGCGTCGGTGTTGAGCACCTCGCGCCAGCGTCCTGGACGGGGGAGGCCGACCCGGTAGCTCTCGTGCGGGTTTCCGGCGAAATTCGCCAGGCAGGCCAGCACCGTACCGTCGTCGCCGAAACGCAGGAAGCTCAACACGTTGCCCCAGGCATCGTTGGCATCGATCCACTCGAAGCCGGTTGGGCTGGTGTCCTGGCTGAACAGCGCCCGGTGTGATCGGTAGGCGGCGTTAAGGTCCCCGACCAGTGCGAGCACACCGCCGTGCAGCGGATGGTGGCACAGATTCCAGTCCAGCGATCGGCTCTCCGCCCATTCGGCGGGCTGCCCGAGTTCACCGCCCATGAACAGCAGCTGCTTGCCGGGGTGGGCCCACATGTAGGCGAGCAGGCATCGCAGGTTAGCGGCCTTGTTCCAGTCGTCGCCGGGCATCCGGTTCCACAACGAGCCCTTGCCGTGCACCACCTCATCGTGGGAAAGCGGTAGCACGTAGTTCTCGCTCCAGGCATACATCAGCGAGAAGGTCATCGAATTGTGGTGATAGCCGCGGTGCACTGGATCGTGGCCGACGTAGGCCAGCGTGTCGTGCATCCAGCCCATATTCCATTTGAAGCCGAAGCCCAGGCCGCCCACATGCGTCGGCCGGGTGACGCCGGGCCAGGCGGTGGACTCCTCGGCGATCGTCACCACCCCGGGGTGTCGCTTGTAAACCGTGGCATTCATCTCCTGCAGGAATGCGACCGCGTCCAGATTCTCGCGTCCACCGTGCTCATTGGGCGACCATTCGCCCGCCTTGCGGGAATAATCGAGATAGAGCATTGACGCCACCGCGTCGACACGGAGCCCGTCGAGATGGAATTCCTCGAGCCAGTACAGCGCGTTGGCCACCAGAAAGTTGCGGACCTCATTGCGCCCGTAGTCGAAGATCAGGGTGCCCCAGTCCGGGTGCGCCGCGCGCCGGGGGTCGGAGTGTTCGTAGCAGGGTGCGCCGTCGAACTGCGCCAGCGCCCACTCATCGCGCGGAAAATGCGCGGGCACCCAGTCCATGAACACCCCGATCCCGGCCGAATGCAGCGTGTCGACGAAGTAGCGGAAGTCATCCGGACAGCCGTACCGCGACGTCGGCGCGTAGTAGGAGGTGACCTGGTAACCCCAGGAACCCCCGAACGGGTGCTCGGCCACCGGCAGCAGCTCGACGTGGGTGAACCCGGTGGTGCGCAGATAATCGACCAGCTCATCGGCCACCGCCCGATAACCCAGCCCCTGCTTCCAAGAACCCAGATGTATCTCGTAGACGCTCATCGGCTTGGTCGTGGGCTGGCCCTGCGCCCGATCGGCGAGCCACTGATCGTCGGTCCATTCGTGGGTCGACGGGCTGGCCACCACGGACGCTGTCTTCGGCGGGATCTCGGTGGCGCGGGCCATCGGGTCGGCCCTTTCATGCCATCGTCCGTCTGGGCCCAACAGACGGAACTTGTAACAGGTGCCGGCACCGATGCCGGGTAGGAAGATCTCCCATATCCCGCTTGAGCCCAGCGAGCGCAGTGGGAAGGCCACCCCGGACCAGCCATCGAAGTCCCCGCACACCCGGACCCCGCGGGCGTGCGGCGCCCACACCGCGAACGAGGTTCCCTGCACTACTCCACCCGGTGTGGAGTAGGTCCGCAGGTGCGCGCCGAGCACATCCCACAGCCGTTCGTGGCGGCCCTCCCGGATCAGATGCAGGTCGACCTCGCCCAGCGTAGGCAGCCAGCGGTACGGGTCATCACTGATCTCGCTGTGGTCGCCGTAACGCACCCGCAGCCGGTAGTCACCCGGCGCGGGCATAAGGCCGTGGAAAAGCCCCCCGGCGCAGTGCTCCAACGGGTACTCTCCGCCGTCGGCGAGCACCGTCACCTCATCGGCATGCGGGCGCAGCACCCGCACCGCAGTGCCGTCAGGGTGCGCGTGGGCGCCGAGCACCGAATGCGGATCGTGGTGCTCGCCGGCCAGTAGCCGGCGCAGCTCGTCGGCCGGTGGTGCCGAGGTAACGCGGTCTGGCGCGTGCACGGTCACGTCCTTCCCCCGGTTCGTCATGCTTCCAGTGTGTCGGTTTACGGGCGCATCTGCTGGGTGACCCTCGCCATGTGACCGCGGCCCTTCAGACCGTTAGCAAGCGGACTGGGTATTCGGCGGCGCTTGCGAGCTTCGCGAGATCTTTCGGATCGGAGGTGAGCACGGCAGCATTGTGCTCGATCGCGGCCACGATCACGGCTGCGTCGACGACATCATCGGTCAGGCTGCGAGCGAGTAGACGTCCGACGTCATCAGCCGTCTTTGAGGTGAAGGTAATGATCCGACACATCTGCCGGATCTTGGACAGCGCGTGCTGCCGGGGGCTTGCCCGCCAGACCTGAGCGAAGACCACTGCAGGCAGCAAGGCGGGACGTCGTGCGAGCAACGCAAGCTGGCACTCTGCGATGACCTTGCCGTGCGGATGTGCCTCCGCATTGATCAGGGCTCCGGCGTCGAGCAGCAGCTGTGGGCGGCCGTTCATCCGGCCCGACGCGTCTGGTCAGGTACCTCGCCGCGTAGGCGCGCGAGCGCCGCAAGCCGAGCATCCCTGTCCTGAGCCGTCTCCGGCTTCCAGAATCCGATCGCCTCAAGCTCCGCCCTGGCTTGCGCCATGGCCTCCTCGTCCGGCTCGCCGTACACCTCGTTGTACTCCGCGAGCGCGGCCTGGGCTGCCGCAAGATCGGCGGCTTCGCTCGCGGCTCGCGAGAGCCACGCCGACAGCGTAATACCCTCGACTTCAGCGGCGTGCTTCGCTTGTTCGAAAACGTCGGAGCCGAGCGAGATACTGATCTTCTTTACCGTCACACGCAGATCATACCAGTGAGGTAGCACCTCAGTATGACCGAATTGCATCCGCTTCGACCATCCGAACCTCGGGCAGCCCCCGTCGCGCTCGCCCGATTTTGTCGGTGCGAGTGGATACCCTGCGGTGTCGCCGTCGAGGAGGTGTATGTGTTCGTGATGTACGAGCCACCGGACTGGTTGGCTCGCGCCGGCCTGCGCAACCGCATCGCGACCTTCACCGAAGCGCTCAACGCCTTCGACACGCACGCTTGCCGCATTCAGCGGGCTCAGCGGGGTAAATGAGGTGCGAATAACCCCGCTGAGCCCGCTGAATGCGGAAGGGGTTAGGGGTGAGCGGCGGTGAGGCGGGCGATGGCGGATAGCGGGATGGGGAGCCACAGGGGGCGGTTGCCGTGCTCGTAGGCGACCTCGTAAAGGGCCTTGTCCAGCTCGAAGGCGCGCAGCAGAACGGCCTGCTTGCGAGGGTCGGGAGCGGTTTGGGCATAGCCGTCGCAGAAGGCGTCCTGGTTGCGGGTGCTCCAGGCCAGCGCGACCGCCGCGCGCTGCTCTGAGTCGGCCTCGCCCAACGGTAGATGGTTGGCGGCGTAGTCCAAGGAGCGGAGCATCCCGGCGACGTCCCGTAGTGGAGACGCGGGGGCAACGCGGTCGGCGACTGGCACCATCGGCTCGCCCTCGAAGTCGATCAGCACCCAGCCGGTGACGCTGCGCAGCGCCTGACCGAGGTGCAGGTCACCATGTATCTGCTGCACCGGCAACGGGCCTTCGAAATCCCGCACCGCGTCGAACGCCGCGCGTAGCTCATCGGAGTACGAGGCCAGCTCAGGGACCTGCCCTAGGACCTTCGCCAGCCTGCGGTGCATACCGTCGGCCACCACGTCGAGATACCCGGCCGGGGCGGGGGAGCTGCCCAAAGCGGTGGCCAGGTCGGTATGCACGCTGGCCACCACGTGGCCCAGCCGGTGCGCCTCGGAGGCGAAATCACCACCGACGTCTGCCGGGTCGGCATGTTCGGCGGAGCCGGGGGCGCCCTCGATGAGGATGCTTTCCGCTAGCAGATCCCGCACGCTCGCGGTGGCCATCGCCCAGCCATCGGCGGCATTGCGCAGATACTCGCTGAGCATCCCGAAGGCGGCGGTCTCGGCCTCGCCAGCGCTACCCAGTGGACCTTCGATGCTGCCCAGTGGCGCGGCGATGTGCTGACACCCCACGGCGGCCAACGCACGGTGCAGCTCGAGGTCTCGGTTGCGACCAGGGGCCACCTTACGGAACAGCTTGAGGATGTAGGTCTGCCCGTAGACCAGCGAGGTGTTGGACTGCTCTGCCCCCACCGGGCGGGCGCGCTGCTCGGTATCCAGCGTGACGCCCGGCTCGGTGGCGAAGCGCAGCCCTTGGATCTCGGTGCCGCGGGCCATCAGGTCCAGTAGTACGGCGGTGAGCTCGACATCGTGCGTCGCCTGGTACACCGCTTGATCACCGCAGGCAGCCACCCAGGCGTGCCCGAGATTCTCGGGCACGTCGCTGCGCACCCCGAGCAGGAACTGGTAGCGGTCCCGGGGAAGCTCACCCTGGTCGACCTCGACGACGGCGTGCACCAGCCGCGGATCGGCGCCAGCGAGATCGGTCGCGCGCAGCGGGGTGATCGCGTGAATCGGACGACCCTTACCGCTGAACCAGCGCTGCTCTGGCAACACCGCCGCTAGCGAGTCGGCGATGTCGGCGACCAGGTCGACAGCATTGATCACGCGTCACGCCCGATGTCTGGCAGCACGATCTGGAACCAGTAGAAGCCGTGGCCGGGCAACGTGAGCAGGTAGGGCAGCTCACCGATCGGCGGGAAACGCACGCCGCCGGTCAGCTCGACCGGGACGCCACCGGCATACTCGGACAGGTCGAGCTCCACCGGTTGCGGGAAGCGAGACAGATTGTTGATGCAGATGACGAGATCGTCACCGGTGTCGTGGTTGCCGACATGGTGGCGGCGGTAAGCCAGCACGCTCGGGTTGGACGAGCCGAGCTCGTTGAAGTCGCCCAGTCCGAAGCCCGGGTGTTCGCGGCGCACCTGGATCATCCGCCGCGTCCAGTTCAGCAGCGACTGCGTTGAGGCCGACTGCGCCTCGACGTTGATCGCCTGGTACCCGTACACCGGATCCATGATCACCGGCAGGTATATACGCCCCGGATCGCAGCGGGAAAATCCCGCGTTGCGGTCCGGAGTCCACTGCATCGGGGTGCGCACCGCATCCCGGTCGCCGAGCCAGATATTGTCTCCCATCCCTATCTCGTCACCGTAGTACAGCAC
>JAICHZ010000174.1 GCA_025924655.1 Pseudonocardiaceae bacterium
ACCAAGCCCGAGAACGCCAGCGAGACGGAGTCACCCCCGTCGCAGCGCCAGCGCAGTACCAAGGGCGATGGCGATCCGACGACTGTGGCGCTACAGGTGGGGGCGCCTGAACACGCCCGTGACGCCGTCCGGGAGCAGGCCGGTCGCCAGCCACTGGGCAGCCCGGCTTATGGCTTTTCGACGGGCGTCGGGCCGCCGGTCGCAGCCGGCGGGCCAGCGGGGCGAGCGGATTTCGCACCGTCCACGGTGCGCGTCGGCGGCTATACACCGCCAGAGCGGCTGGGGCCCGCCTCGCCGGGGGCCAACCAGTCACGCTCGGTCCGGGTTCCCCGACGGACGAGCCTGCAGCTGCAACGACTCGATCCGTGGTCGGTACTGAAGATCTCGCTGGTGCTGTCTGTCTGCGGGTTCCTGGTCTGGATGGTGGCCGTGGGGACGCTCTACGGCGTGCTCGCGGGGATGGGTGTCTGGGACCAGCTCAATGGCACCTACTCGGACCTCACCTCGGCCAACAACGCCCAAGCCGCCGGGTCCGAGCTGATCAGCGGCGGTCGGGTCTTCGGGGTGTCGCTGGTGATCGGCTTGGTGAACATCGTGCTGATGACCGCCCTGGCCACCGTCGGATCTCTGGTCTACAACATCGCAGCAGACTTAGTGGGCGGCATCGAAGTCACCTTGTCCGAACCGGACTGACTGCGGTCAGGCGGGTGTGGACCCGGTGGGGCTGTGCGGTAACCTTCGCCGGGTCGCCGGGGGCCTATAGCTCAGTCGGTTAGAGCGCATCCCTGATAAGGATGAGGTCGCTGGTTCAAGTCCAGCTAGGCCCACTGAAGACGTACCATCGTGGCAGAAGGAGATACATCGTGAAGAAGATTTTGGCACTGCTGCTCGTCGGTCTGGTTGCTTTGATCGTCGTCCAGCGTCAGCGTTCCGCGAAGGCTGAGGCCGACCTCTGGCGTGAGGCCACCTCACCGAATTCCTGAGCCATCGCTGGGTACGCTGATCGCGCCCGGAGCCTGGGGACGTAGCTCAACTGGCAGAGCACCGCCTTTGCAAGGCGGGGGTTGAGGGTTCAAGTCCCTTCGTCTCCACGAAGCCATCAGCACGCTCAGACCCAGGTCAGCGCGTTGGTCCGTTTCTGAGCTGATCACATCAGGCTCTCATTGGCTCCAACGTGCCCCATTCGTGCCAGCAGTTCCTTGGTGCTGGCACCCGTGGCCGCCGCGACGGGCGTTACCGGTGTGGCTCAGGTCAACAAGTGGACGTCCTCTTCGTTCACCTTGGCGTCCGTGAGTGCCTCGGGCCAAGGTCGGTCGAAGTCGCCTTAGCAGGGCACCGTTCGGCCTGACGAACACCAGGCCATCCGGGCCGGCTTCGGAGAACCGGCCGAGGTGGGCCCGCAGCTCGGCGAGCACCACCGCCGGAATGGCGACGGAACGCTTACTGGCCTCACTCGTCGGGTCCTTGATGATCGTGCGGCCTTGCTTCAACTCGGCTTGCGACCAGCGGACTCGCAGCTCGCCGCCGTCGGGGTCCACGTCTCACCGTCGCAGTGCCGCGAATTCGCCAAACCGTGAGCTCGTGAGCGCACCGAGCAAGGGCGGTGATCGGGCTCGGCGCTGGGGTCGTGATGGCAGACCGGCAGGCCGGGGCCCCTGGCAGCGTGTTCCGTTTGTCATGTTGAACTGCCCGAGGTAACCACCCGCGAGGGCCATCTATTGACAAAACACTCAAGTTTTACCAGGTTCTCAAGTGTCCTCCCATACCATAGCCGCTGAGGGCCTGCAATCGGTTTCCCCCGAGAACCCGTGGCCTTCATCCTATAGATCATTACATCTTCAAGGTTGGAGACACAGAGTGACCACTCCAGATCCCTCAATTATCCGGTGGCGCACCAGTAGCTTCAGCGGCAACAACGGAACTTGCGTCGAAGTCGCCGCCTTACCCGATGGGCACATCGCCATACGCAACAGCAACCACCCCGACGAGGGAACGATCTTGTTCACCCATGCTGAGATCAACGCCTGGATCAGCGGCATCAAGGCTGGTGAGCTCCACGACCTGGGTTTGTGAGTGCCTAACACCGTTAGGACACTGTTAGGCACTCACAAGCCCACGGTCGAGGGCGTCGCCCGGGCAAGGCAACGCAGTGGGAAGCCCGGGCACCAGCTACGGCAAAGCCGACCGGCTTGGAACGCTGACTGTCTCACAACCTCCTGAGGATCATTACGACAGTCACTGGTTTCCTCGCCGGATGTGTCCATTTCGGGGCCGAGGCGTGGCAGACCAGGCCGATCTCGACTACACCCATCGCTACCTCAACGGACACGGACGGCCGGGAACGTCCTCGCACCGGACCAGAGTTGAGGTCACATCCTGGACCACCGGCAGGGAGTAGGGAGGCATCGCCTGCGACTACGGATGACCAGTCACCACGGTCCCCTGGTCGAGCAGCACGCCGTGCCGCGTGCCACAAGCGGCACCGCCGATGTAGCAATTCGGTGGAGCGCACGGGCTGATGTCGGCGGTGTGCGTCCACCGAGTGGGTAGATCTCGGGCTTGGGGCAGGACTTGTCCATTATGGTTTTAGTTTCAGATTGTGTTCGTGCGGATGCAAGTCGTGATCGATCCGAGACCGTAACAGCCGGGCTCAGGGGCCTGAGGACCCGGCCAATGCACCAGGCGTGAGGTGATGATCCGATGCCGTTGATGCCTGCCGACGTTCGCAACGTCACTTTCAGTAAGTCGCCGATCGGTAAGCGGGGCTACCACGAAGATGAGGTGGACGCGTTCCTCGGCCTGGTGGGGGCCGAGCTGGCTCGGTTGATCGAGGAGAACACCGATCTTCGCAACCAGGTTGAGAAGCATGAACAGCAGCCACACGCTACGCCGGCCGACACCGGAAATAATCTTCGCCCAGTGGGCCCGCCTGGGAGGCCAATAATCCCGATACGACTGCCAATAAGGGAACAGACCTCCTCCGAGTCCGATGATGACCACAACGTGCAAGCCATCAAGGTCCTGGGCCTGGCCCAGGAGATGGCTGAACGGTTAACTGGCGAAGCCAAGGCCGAAGCGGACGCGATGCTGACCAAGGCTCACGCCACGTCCACGCAGCTACTCGCCGAGGCCAGGGCCAAAGCCGAGGGCCTGGTCACCGAGGCCAGAGGCCGGGCCGAGACCATGCTCAACGACGCCCGTAGCCAAGCCGAGGCCCTCGACCAGCAGTCCCGGGACAACGCCGCGTCGCTGGAGCGCGATGCGGCGCGCAAGCACACCGAAATCATCGGTTCGATCGACCAGGAAAAAAGCACCCTGGAAAAGAAGATCGACGAACTACGCGCCTTCGAGTACGAGTACCGCACCCGGTTGGTGACCTACCTGCAATCACAGCTGCGAGCGCTCGACGGGCCGGCACCCGCCGCATCCGCAGGCCCCATACGGACCCCACAGGACTTGGTGACCTCCGGATCCGGTGCGCGCGCCGAAACCCGCAGTTGACGCCCAGGCGCGTTGCCGGTGCCCCTTGCCCTCATGGCAGGACTCGCCCGCGGCGAGACTCCCAGGCAACCCGACACGCCGATCTGCATTCACGCCGAAGGCCCAATCAACTTCGGTCTGGGACAGCCTCGCGGGCGAGTGAATCTCATTGACACGGCAGGGCGTAAGCGTCATTGCGCAGTCAGATGTGTGACAGCAGGTGCGGCAGAGGCTAGGAATCCGCCCCGAACGTGGCAACATTGCGCCGATAGAGCGCGTATCTCATCAGTCGCGACAGAGCGTACTCGATCAGTGCCACTGTATGCGATTGCGTCGATTTTGCAATTGCACGTGCATTGACGCCGACGGGAGCTGACATTACGTTTCGTGCGCAGGTGCACGTGCAGGTGCAGGCGCTTCGAGAATGCCGGTGCAGGCAGGTCGCTACCTCGTTCCGATACCGGACGGGCGGGTAGCAGGCACGGTCGGCACGTTGTGCGGTGCTTTCTTTGGTCTCGAAGAGCACGTTGTGCGGTGCTTTCTTTGGTCTCGAAGAGATCGAAACCCTCAGCTCCGGCCAGGGCATGCCTTGCTTGATGTGCGTTCTGCACCAGATCAGCGCCACTGCTCCTGTCGTGGAGCCACCCATGGGCAGCCCCGACGGCGAAGGGCTCATCAACGGGGTCGTCTACCAGGCGTGGGGCTGGCCGGTGATCCAGCACCGTGACCAAATACGGCTAAGCCTGGACTGCGATGTGTCGGCGATAGAGATCCCGATCCTGTTCAGCGCCGAGGGCGGGCCGATCACGTGGGTACAACCCCCACGTCAGCACTCCTTGCACTTATCCCGGGAGATAGACGTCTTCGGTGCGTTGCGTACGTGCTCGGCGACTTCCACCTGTGATCACCCGTCGTCCGCTCACGGCCGCCACTGAAAGCTGTCAACCGTCCCAGATTGGCGACGCTGAACAGACATTCAACGGATTCACGACCGCGACCTACTTCGACGGCAAGGCCGTCACGCCACACGAAACTGTCCCGCGAAAAATACCCGCCACCAACACTATCCGTTAGTTCATAGTTGTTCTTTCTTGGTCTCCACGAGGTTTGTTGCTGCCGTGATGGAAGCGGCGGTAGCTGTAGACGAGCAGCACCAGCACCACGATGCCGGAGAGGATCAGGCTGGATCCGGTTGCCACGCCGCCGAGCGGCAGCGCTGGTACCAGGATCCAGGCGAGGCCGGCTCCGATCAGTGCCAGGCCGCACAACGCCGTCGCGCTGGTCCGCACCGGTGAAGCGACGCTCTGTTCGGCGGCTTGGGTAGCCCGCTTTCGCACCGGGCCCGTCATGCGGCGTGCCCACGGATACTCGTTGGCAAGTAGAACCAGACCAGCCAGCACCAGCAGCAGGCCGGGCCCGGGCAACACGAGCAACGCGATCCCCAGCACGCAAAGCGCCACCCCGGCGACCGTCACAAGCACCCGGCGAGCCAGCCCGGTCTTCTGGTTCACCTGCTGCATCGGCCATCCTCATGGTGTTGACGTGTCCAAATCAGTTACCCACAGTAGGTTGCACGTATGCGTGTGACAAATAACTCACGTCGCAACACTAAGCTGGACCGGTGTCTACCGGGGAGGTGCTCGGCGATCCGGCGCGGCTAGCGGCGGTGGCCAGACTGCTGCCGGTGGCACAGGCCAGCCGGCAGGCGCTGGACCGGCTGGCGGAGCTGGCCGCGATCGTGATGGACGCCCCGGTCGGAATCGTGAACCTGATCGACGATCAGCAGAACTTCGTGGGCATGGTCGGGCTCGGCGAGCCGTTCGCGACATCCCGGGTGGCCTCGATAGACACCGGTTTCTGCCCGTCCACATTCTTCGCGGGTAGCCCGTTGTACATCGAGGACGCCGCCGAGTCCCCGTTTGCTGATCATCCGGCTCGCGTCGAGTTAGGTTTCAACGCATATGCCGGTTTCCCGTTGCGTGACGCCGACGGCCACGTGATCGGCACCCTGTGCGCACTCGACACCCGGCCGCACCGGTGGCGGCGGGTCGATCGCTTAGCGTTGGAGGCGCTGGCGAACTCGGTGATCAACGAGATGGCGCTGCATCAGGACATCGACCGCCGCCAACGGTTGCTGGATGCTTTCACCGCTGCGCCGGCAGCGATCGCGGTCACCCGCGGCCCGCAGCACATCGTGGAATATCACAATCCGGCCTACGAGGCGCTGTTCGGTGCGCTGCCGCATGAAGTGCCCGCCCGTGAGGCGATGCCGCAGGTGCCGGATGAGTTCTTCACATTGATGGATCAGGTACTGGCCAGCGGTGCGGAGTACCGCTCCGCTGAGGCCCCGGTGACCATGCTCTGGCCCGGCGAGAAGCGCCCCCGTGAACGGTTCTTCGACTTCTCCTACTCCGCTATCCATCGCACCGCCGGCGATGAGGTGGATCACCGGGGTCTGCTGCTGGTTTCGGTGGAGGTCACCGACCGGGTGCAAACCCGCCGCGAACTGGAACGCCACGCCCGCCGTCAGGAATTGCTCGCCCGGGCGAGCGCGAGTTTGAACCGGAGCCTCGACCCGGGAGCGGAACTTCAGGAGCTCGCCCGGGCGGTGGTCCCCGAGCTAGCTGATCTGTCCACGGTGCACGTGCTGGTCCGTCCGGTGGCCCCACGCTCTGATCCGCCACTACCGGTGATCACCAACCGGGTGGCCGTAGCCGGCATACCCGGCGTCCCGATGGCGCCTCGGCTGACCGGCCTGCGCTGGAACGGCGACGGCGACCCGATCACCGCAGCGATTCGCCGCGGTGAGCTGGTGCGCCAACCCGTGTCCACTGCTGAGGTGCCCTCGTGGGCGCTTAAGACCGGAACAGCTGACGTCTTCCGCGACGGGTTGAGCCAGGTAGTGGTCGCTCCGGTGATCGTCGATGGTCTCGTGGTGGCGGTGGTGTCGTTCCTGCTGCATCACAGCCGACCGCCGTGGAACGAAGATGATCTGCACGCGTTGGGTCAGATCGCCCGCTACGCCGGGATCGCCCTGGAACACGGCCTGACCTATCAGGCCACTCGTGAGTCGGCGTTGGTGCTGCAACGCAGCCTGCTCACCGAACCGCCGACCGTGGCCGGACTGCTGATCTGCGCCCGCTACCGCCCGGCCGGGCGCGACGAGGTCGGCGGCGACTGGTACGACGCGTTCCAGCGCCACCCGGACCAGCTATCGGTGGTGATCGGCGACGTAGTCGGGCACGACATCACCGCCGCCGCGGCGATGGGCCACCTGCGTGCCACCCTGCGCGGGTTGGCCTTCGACCGCGATGAAGGACCGGCCGCAATCCTCGACCGGCTTGCCGAGATCAACGCCGGCCTGGCGATCACCCCGTTCGCGACGCTGCTCTACGCCAATCTGACCAACACCGGCGACCGCTGGACGATGCGCTGGGCCAGCGCCGGGCACCCACCCCCGTTGCTCGCCACCCACGGCGGCGTTGCGCTACTGACTGGGGTCAGCGGCCCCGCGTTGGTCTGCAGCAAGACTCCGCCGCGCAGCGAGGGCGAGATCACCCTGCCCGCTGGATCGACCCTGCTGCTCTACACCGACGGTTTAGTCGAGCGCCGCGGCACGGACCTCACCGACAACCTCAGTTGCCTGGTCAGCCAAGTCACTGCCGACACCCGCCAGCTCATCGAGCCGCTCTGTGACGACCTGCTAGCCAACGCACCGACCGACGACGACATCTCGGTGCTGGCCATCCACGTCTGTTAACTCGTGAGTCTGTTAACTCGTGAGATCGTCGAACTCGCCGGCTTTGACGCCGTGGATCCACGCAGTCATCTCGGAGGCGGTGAACAGCACCACCCCATCGTCGGGATGGTTGCTGTTGCGCACAGCGATGCGTCCATCGGGCAAAGTGGCGACCTGGACGCAGGTTCCGTTGTTTCCACTGAAACTGCTGATCCGCCACGAAGCCGCTGCTAGCTGTATTGGGCTAGACACGATTGTGCCTCCGAACTTCACTCCCCGACGACCGATTGGATGAAGGAGATGGACCGTTCGGGGTCAAGGGCAACCCGCTGTAGATCCTCAGCCACCATCGTATACGACTGAACTTGTTCTGCATCTTGCAGATACACAGCGCCGTCGTGAAGTTCGACGTAGCCGATCGCGCGCACGTTCGCGAAGCCCAACACGACGAACTGGCCGGTCAGCGCGGTGTGCGGGCCATCTTCCGGGCGAATCACCTGAATCGTCACCGTAGGCAACTCGGCCATCGCCAACAGGTGTCGAAGTTGCGCGCGCCTTAACTCCGGGTCACCTACCGCGAGCCGCAATGCACCCTCAGTGATAACAGCGTGCAGCTG
>JAICHZ010000175.1 GCA_025924655.1 Pseudonocardiaceae bacterium
GACCGGCGAGCAGCCCAAGCCGACGACGACGGATGCCGGGATCCCGGTCGCGAGTGATGAGCACTCGCTCACCGTCGGTCCGGATGGACCGATCCTGCTCCAGGATCATTACCTCATCGAGCAGATGGCGCAGTTCAACCGCGAACGCGTGCCGGAACGCCAGCCGCACGCCAAGGGCGGCGGCGCCTTCGGTCGTTTCGAGGTGACCAAGGACGTCAGCGCGTACACCAAGGCCGCGGTGTTCCAGCCGGGCGCCAAAACCGACATGCTGGCCCGGTTCTCGACGGTTGCCGGCGAGCGCGGCAGCCCCGACACCTGGCGTGATCCGCGCGGTTTCGCGCTGAAGTTCTACACCACCGAGGGCAACTACGACATGGTCGGCAACAACACGCCGATCTTCTTCATCAAGGACCCGATGAAGTTCCAACACTTCATCCGCTCACAGAAACGCCGCGCCGACAACAACCTGCGCGACCACGATATGCAATGGGACTTCTGGACGCTGTCCCCGGAGTCGGCGCACCAGGTGACCTGGCTGATGGGTGATCGGGGGATCCCGCGCACCTGGCGGCACATGAATGGCTACTCCAGCCACACCTACATGTGGGTCAACGCCCAGGGTCAGAAGTTCTGGGTGAAATATCATTTCAAGACCGACCAGGGCATCGAGTTCTTCACCCAGGACGAGGCCGACCAGATGGCCGCGATCGATACCGACTACCACCAGCGCGATCTGTACGAACACATCGACTCCGGCGATTACCCGAGCTGGACCTTGCACGTGCAGATCATGCCGTTTGACGACGCCTCGAACTACCGGTTCAACCCGTTCGACCTGACCAAGGTGTGGCCGCACGGCGACTACCCGCTCATCGAGGTCGGCCGGATGACGCTGGACCGCAACTCCACCGATTACCACACCGAGATCGAACAGGCCGCGTTCCAGCCGAACAACCTCGTGCCGGGCATCGGTCCGAGCCCGGACAAGATGCTGCTGGGCCGGCTGTTCGCCTACGCCGACGCGCACCGGGCCCGCATCGGCGTGAACTACCAGCAGCTGCCGGTCAACGCGCCGCACTCGCCGGTGAACAGCTACAGCAAAGACGGCGCGATGCGCTACCAGAATGTGTCGGATCCGGTGTATGCGCCGAACTCCAAGGGCGGCCCCAAGGCTGACGCCGCGCGCTACGGTGAGCCGGCCGGATGGAGCACCAGCGGGGAGATGGTGCACGCTGCCTATACCCTGCACGCGGAGGATGACGACTGGGGTCAGCCCGGCACGCTGGTCCGCGAGGTACTCGATGACGCGGCCCGCGAGCGGCTGGTAAACAATGCCGTCGGCCACCTGCTTAACGGCGTGTCCGAGCCGATCCTGCAACGGGCCTTCGAGTACTGGCGCAATGTGGATAAGGACCTGGGCGACCGGATCGAGCAGGGGGTGCACGCCAAGCAGTCTGAACGTGATCCCAAGGCTGCGAAGCAAGCCAACCCGGCGCGCTCCGGCGCGCAGGCCAAGGCCTGACCGAGGGCCAAAGCTTGACCTCGGGGCCAAAGCTTGACCGAGGGGTAGCGAGGGCCCGGCACACTGGGGGTGCCGGGCCCTCGCGCATTCGGCAGCGGACACCTCGCCGTAGGGTCCCTGATATGGGGCTCACCGTGGTCGGCATCGGTGGTTCGATGCGCGCGGACTCGCAGTCCGAGCGGGCCCTGAGCGTGGTTCTTCAGGGCGCCCGAGCCGCTGGTGCGGACACCGTCGCGATCACCGGCACGGAGTTGATCCTGCCGTTCTACGATCCGGCGGTGCTCGAGCGCAGCGAACTGGCATGCCGGCTGGTGCAAGCGTTGCGGGAGGCCGACGGGGTGGTGCTGGTTTCGCCGGGCTACCACGGCACCGTCTCCGGACTGGTGAAAAACGCATTGGACTACGTCGAGGACCTGCGCGCGGATCCGCGCCCTTACCTCGACGGTCGAGCGGTCGGCTGCGTGGCGATGGCGCTGGGCTGGCAGGCGACGGTGACCACGCTGACTGCGCTGCGGTCCATCGTGCACGCGCTACGCGGCTGGCCCACGCCGTTGGGCGCGGCGCTGAACTCTGCCGAGGTGAGTTTCGACGCCCACGGCGTCGCCTCCAATCCTGCGGTAGACCGCACCCTGCGCACGATCGGTCAGCAGGTGGTGCAGTTCGCCCTGGACCACCGTGCCGGCGACGCGCAAAACTACCGTGCCGGCACCGCGTGAGCGCACCAGCTAGGCCAGGCTGACCTCGGTGGGCGCGTTCGGACTGGATTCCTTCGGGTACAGCGCGGCCCGCACGCACAGCGCGCCGCCCTCCAACCGGCCGCGTGGGCGTAACCCGGCGCGGCGCAACACCCGGGTCAGCGCGCCGTTGCCGGCTCGGGACACCGCGGTGAACTCGGTGAGCTGATCGCTGCGGCCCAGCTCCACCAGGTTGCGGGCCAGCGCGGTGCCTACTCCCCGACCTTGCCAGAGGTCTTCCACCAGCAGCGCGACCTCGGCCGTGCCGGGTCCGGTGCCGACCAGATTGGCCAGCCCGACCGCCGCGCCACCATCGGTGGTCATCGCGAGCACGCTGGTGGAGCCGTCGGCGCCGATCAGTTGCTGCAGGACCGCCGCGGTCAACACCGGTCTGGTGGACAGCGATCGCAATGCCCGGGTGTGCGGGGAGCAGCGCGCGTGCAGCGCGGCGACCAGCGGGGCGTCGGCCGCGGTTGCGGCCCGCAGTACCACCTCGGCCCCGTCGGTCAGCTGCACGCTGACTCGTGGTGGCGCGAGCCGCCCCGCGGCGCGGTCGCTGTCGGAGGCCCCGGCGAGCTCGAGCAGGGCCGCGGCCTGGGAGATTTCGGTCGCGGTGAACGGCCAGCCGCGGCGCAGCCGCACTCGCCTCGCGCCGACGCCGACGTCGGCCTGATGGGCGGCCTGATGCGCGGTCGGCGGCGCGCTGGCTTCGGCGAGTTCAGCACGCAGCATGGTCGCTACCGCCCGGTCGGCGCTGCCGGGGTCGAGGGCCACGCAACGCGCCAGTGCGAGCGCGGCGGTCACCGGGTCGGCCAGCGCCTGCGCGTCGGCCTGTACCACTACCGTCACCAGGAACCCGGCCGACTCGACGGCGTGCACCAGTGCCGACACAGCAAGCTTCGGTGGCAGCCGGACCAGCAGCTCGTCGGTCACCGCGCCGTCTTCGGCCGGTTCGCCGACCACGTGTAAAGAGACGATGTTGGCACCGCAGCCACCGATCGCCGCGGCGAGCGCGCCCAGCCGGCCGGGTTGATCAGCCACGTCGACGTGGAGCCGCCACAGGGCCACGGTGACCACCTCCTGGCTCAGCTTCCGCTGGTGTCGTTACCCCCATGTTGACGGACGATCAACTTTCGCGCAGAACCTCGCGGACGAACGCGACCTCGACCGCGGCTTGCCGGAGGTTCTCGGCCACCACCAACGACCCGTGTCCCGCGTCGTAGCGGTAACTCCGGAACGGTTTGCCGAGCTCAGCGAGCCGCTCTAAATAGTTGTCGATCTGACGGATCGGGCAGCGCGGATCGTTGTCCCCGGCGAGGACCAGCAACGGGGCGCGCAGCTCGGTCGCATAGCTGATCGGAGAGCACTCCCGGTAGAGCGCGGGAAGGTCCTCGGGGGAGCCGCCGAATAGCGCGCGGTCGAAAGCCCGCAGCGGCTCCATCTCATCGGCGTAGGCGGCGGTGTAATCGGCGACCGGGATCCCGGCGATGCCGGCAGCCCAGCGCTGCGGTTGGGTCCCCACCGCGAGTAGGGCCAGGTAGCCGCCCCAGGACCAGCCTTCGACGATGCACCTCGCCGGGTCGGCGAACCGGCTGGACACCGCCCAGTCGTGCACGGCCGCGACGTCGTCCAGTTCGGTCAGCCCGGGTCGACCCTCGATCGCGTCACGCCAGCTTGAGCCGTAACCGGTCGAGCCGCGGTAGTTGACGTGCACGACGGCGAAGCCGGCGTCCAGCCACAGGGCTCGGGTCGCGGAGAAGCGGTCCTCGTCGGCTGCGTGCGGGCCACCGTGCAGCGCGAACACGGTGGGCAGCGGCCCGGCTGGGGCGTCGGGCGGCCTGGCTACCAGGGCGTGCACCGCGCCGGCCGGGGTTTCCACGAACTGGTCGGTCAGAGGTTGGGAGCCAGGCGCCGGCTGACCCTGTGTTGGTTCAACTCGGGGCGCCAGCAGCGCGCGGTGGGTGCCGTCTGCGTCCAGTGCCTGGATGCTGGGCGGCTGGGCGGCGCAGGACCAGGCGTACTCGACGGTGCCGTCCGGCCGGACCGCCGCATTGCTGACGGTGCCGGTGGGGATGTCCAATGCGGTTAGCTCTCCAGTCGCCAGCTGGTAGCGGTGCAGTGTGGAGCGTGCGGCGTGCTCATGGATGACGAGCAGCGCGATGCCATCGGGATACCAGTCGGCGGTCACCTCACCGGGCAGGTCCAGAGCGATCTCGGTCTCGGTGTTCGCCTTGACATCCCAGATCAGCAGCTCTTGGCGGCCGCGTCGCTCGTGGCTGAGCAGCAGCCGGAAGTCACCCGCCAGCGGGGCGAAACCGAGCACCTCCAAGCCCTTGCCCGGCCCGTCCCACATCTGCGCAATCGCGCCACCGGTGCCGGTGTCGAGTACCCGGACCGCGGGGTGCCGGGAGTCGCCGTGCTCGGAATGCACGATCGCGAGCAGCTGCTCGTCCCGGGACAACGCACCTACCCCAGCGTCGTGCTCGCTGCGGTAGACAACCTGTGCGACGCTGTCCCGGGAGATCCACACCGTGGTGCCCTCGTCGGTCGCGGTGCCGACCGCCGCGGTGCGCAGGCCGAGGTCGAGCCCAGCCGGGTAACCAGGCGGCGTGTCCGGCACCGCAGGCTGGGGCTGCTCGTCCACCGGCCGCCCGGCGAACGGTTCGGTCACCCAGCTGCCGAATTCGTCGCCGTCGGTGTCGGCGAACCACCACACCTGCTCACCGTCGGGACTCACAGTGGCGTGGTGGGTGCCATGCGGTCGTTCGGTGACCTGCCGGTGCGTGCCGGTGAAGCGGTCCCAGGCGTAGACCTCCCAGGTACCCGAGGCGTTGGAGGTGTACAGGCAGCGGTCCGGGGCGTCTCGGGCCCAGTCCGGCAGGCTGACCCGAGGTGCGGTGAACCGGGCTCGCCAGCGAGCCTCCGCGACGGGATCGTCGAACAGCGTGTCAGGAACAGTCGCGGCAGCGCTCACCCAGGAGATAGTGCCCTATCCCCGCCACCGGTCGCCGCCGTGGCTTCGTCACCGGGCGAGGCGCCGCGCGGTGTCCTTGAGGACCTCGGTGAGGACGCGCTGGGCTGCCGAGCCCATGGTTATCAGCACCGTCTGCAGCCGTCGTGCCGTGTCCGGGTCGATCTTGCCGAGCATCTGCGCCGCGGTACCCGTGACGGCTAGCAGCACGCGTCGGAGGTCCTCGGGGTCCGGCGTGCGGCGGACCAGCCCGGCTCGGGTGAGTCGATCGACCATCGCGCTGGTGGCTGGAGGCCGGGTGCCCAAGGCGTCGGACAGCGCCATGAGTGTCATCGGAGCCCGCGCGCTGATGATGTGCAGCGCGATCAGTTGAGACAGGGTCATGTCGGTGCCCGCCCAGGCCGCGGGGCGGGTGGAAACTAACTTCCGCAGGTAGCTGGCGAGCCAGCGGGCATCCTCAGTCGTCACCATGGACTGCACGCCTCCGAAACGACTGTCCAGACTGGCACTGGTGACACTTTCTCACGTATCTCAATGAAACCAACAGAAGCAGCCGAGCGCAAGAACCCGCAGGTGTACATGGCACCCAATCGAATGGAAAGCCAGTGACTAGCTGGCGCCGCCCGTCCGAGCACGGCATGCCGACTCTGCTACCCAACCGACTCTGCTACCCAACCTAGCCTGGGCGACGAGAGCATGGTCGATCGGCCGGTGCCCCCGGGGTCGACAGATGTCCCCGACGCAACCGTCGGCGGGGCTTGGCGCTAGTCCGTCGAGGAGCGGCCCTGGTGCGCTGACGTGCGGCTGTGGTGTGTCAACTCCTCGAGCTGAGACTGCGCCACCGAGAGGTCGGCCTTGCATCGTGCCAAGTATCCGGACAGCCGGGCAACCTGCCGGCTTTCATTCTCTAATGCCACAGTCAGGGCAGCGCGCTCGATGTCCCATTCCCGCTGCATCATTTGGATTCGCGCCTGCGCCTTGTCCAGCTCGTCGCGCATCGCCTTCTCCCCGCCTTGCAGCGTGGCGATGTACTCGTTAGCCGAGGTGAGTGCCGTCGACCCCGCGGTGGCATCCAAACTACGCAACTCACTGCGTCGTTTGAGTAGGAAAATGCCCATTTGCACGCTACCGCCACCGAGTGCGATCGCGACGACCTGCAGGACGAACCGTAGCGTGTCAGGACTCACTGGCACGGTCTACTTCCCGGGCGACTGCTGCGAGGGTGATGACGCGCCTGATCGTGCCCGCCGCGATAGCGAGGAATCCGCTCCCGGCGACCGCGCCATGCAAACCGAGCCCGAGGATGACGCCGAGACCGTAGATGGCACATCCGATAGCGGTGACGGTGAGACCCAGGGTCTCGGTCAGCGTCCGGTTGCGGGCGATTCCGATGAGGGTGAGCGCCGATCCGACGACCAGCGAAGTACCCATCAGGCGCGAGATGCTGCCAGCCGCGATGTTACTCAGGGCTTGGGATACGTCGTCCCCGTAAACAATGGCCAACACACCGGGGAACACCAGCGCGACCGCGAGTACAACGGTGTACGGTCGGTGCACCCACGCCGATTGGAGCTGCTGGCGGACCGTTGGTGTCAGGCCCCGCGAACCTGGGTCGCGATGAGCCCGCTGACCGGATTGGCTCACCCGTTGGTGACTGCTTTGCCTGGGGTGCTGATCCGGCGAGGATTGGTCTGGACCTGGGCGAACAGCTTGGGATAGCCGGCCTTCATGGCCGCCGTCTGATCGGACAGGCCGCTCGTCGACGGCCATGTGATGCTCCTATTCGTTGGGTTACGGAATGTTACTCTCAGTAGACGCCCATTGCAAAGGGGGTCGGCGCGCCATGGCGCGTGGCCGTTGCGGGCGACCAACGCGCAAGCGCATCTCGCTAAGCCGAGTTAAGGTGCTAATCGGGAGAAGGCCTTTAGCGCTGCCTTTCCGGCAACGTTGAGTAATCCGGTTGAGGCAATGTGGGCCCCGACTCGTCACGCTTCTCGGGCGGTCGTGCAGCGGCGGAGACGCCGCTGCGTCGATCGAGGGCCGCTCGGGTCATTGTGGCTGGTGGCCCACCCGCCGACCGGCGGCAGCTGCGGAGACGCGACGTTAGCCTAGACGTTCACTAAACGTCTCATGAACTGTCTGCAAAGGATCTGAAGCCGTTACTCGGCTCTGCCTCTCGGCGTGGCGCTGGCCAGAACGCACGAAACCGAATTACCCGGTCTTATGCTGCCGAAACCTAACCAGGCGCATCGCCGAAACAGCACCGCGACGCCAACCATGACCCTGAGCCCGGAGGTGAGCGGTGGTCGGCCCGCAGGCCAGGCGTGGGGTGACCGCATCGACGGTGGCGGCCGCGGTGCCGGTGCGGCGGTGTCTGATGGTGCTTACCGTGGTCGCGGCTCGGCACCCGATCGTTGCTACTGCTTTGTTCGCGCTGCTGCGCCGCTGGCCCTCGCTTAGTGCATATGCCACCGCTTCGATGGTGCAGCTGGTCGTCGACCAA
>JAICHZ010000176.1 GCA_025924655.1 Pseudonocardiaceae bacterium
ACAGCTCGGGCCGCCGCGGATCACCGATGGCAAGCAGGTGCAGGACACCGCGGTGAGCTTCTTCAGCAACGCGTCCCAGACAGTCGGCGTCCAGCGCACGAAGCTCGCCGGTTTGGATGCGAACGACCCGGACTTCGTGAACAAGGCCAGTCACCTCGCTGGCCCCGATCTCGGTGGGGCCAGCGCCCAGATGCAGCAGCTGACCAGCAACAAGGAGCTGGCTCCCGGGTTCCGGGCTGCGCCGCAGTGCCAGCAACTGAGTAGCGCTACCGCGGGGCATCGATAGACACTGACAGGTCCGCGTGGCGTAAGGCAGGATCAGTGGCCGTTCGCGACGGGTTGTGCGACGCTGGCTGCCCCGCGAATTGCAGACCCCGGAAGTTGCGGAGTTGTGCACACTGGGGCACGGGGGTCGGGGCATCAGGAGTACACCGAGGTGAGTGCAAGCGTGGCACGATCAAAAACGGCGGCAGATCCGAGCGGCACGTCCAGCGGTGGTGCGCGTCGGCGTACAGCGGCTAGCCGGTCCACCGATGACCACGCCAACGGCGGTCAGTCCAATGGCGTCAGCCGTCGTCTGGTGATCGTGGAATCGCCCGCCAAGGCGCGCAAGATCGCCTCCTACCTCGGACCGAGCTACGTCGTGGAGTCCTCCCGGGGACACATCAGGGACTTACCCCGCGGTGCCGCCGATGTGCCCGCGAAGTACAAGGGCGAATCGTGGGCACGGCTAGGTGTGGACGTCGACCACTCCTTCGAGCCGCTGTACGTGATCACACCGGAGAAGAAATCCACAGTCACTGAGTTGCGCAATGCGCTCAAAGGCGTCGACGAGCTCTACCTCGCCACCGATGGTGACCGCGAGGGCGAGGCCATCGCGTGGCACCTGATGGAGACCCTCAAGCCCACCGTTCCGGTGCGCCGGATGGTCTTTCACGAGATCACCGGTCCGGCCATCCGCGCGGCCGCGGAGAACCCGCGCGAGCTGGACAAGGATCTGGTCGACGCGCAGGAGACCCGGCGCATCCTCGACCGGCTCTACGGCTACGAGGTATCCCCGGTGCTGTGGCGCAAGGTGATGCCGAAGCTGTCCGCCGGGCGAGTGCAGTCGGTGGCCACCCGCATCATCGTCCGGCGCGAGCGCGAGCGGATGGCGTTCGTCTCCGCGTCGTACTGGGATCTGGCCGCCACGCTCGATGCCGGTGAAGACGCCGCACCGCGAACGTTCGGGGCGCGGCTGGTCGACGTCGACGGCCGCCGGGTGGCGACCGGACGCGATTTCGGCCCCGACGGCCAGGCGAAGCGCTCCGAGCGCGACCTACTGATCGTCGACGAGGCGTACGCCGGACGGCTTGCCGAGGCGTTGGCCGGTTCCCCGCTGACCGTCGCCAGTGTCGAGGAGAAGCCCTACACGCGGCGTCCGTATGCCCCGTTCATGACCTCCACCCTGCAGCAGGAGGCCGGCCGGAAGTTGCGGTTCTCGGCGGAGCGCACGATGCGCACCGCCCAGCGGCTGTATGAGAACGGCTACATCACCTATATGCGAACCGACTCCACCACGCTGTCGGAGACGGCGATCGCGGCGGCCCGGGCCCAGGCCCGCGAACTCTACGGCGAGCGTTACGTCCACGACGGGCCGCGGCAGTACACCCGCAAGGTGAAAAACGCCCAGGAGGCGCACGAGGCGATCCGGCCCGCCGGGGAGACCTTCGCGACCCCAGGTCAGCTGGCCGGCGCGTTGGATGCCGACGAGTTCCGGCTCTACGAGCTGATCTGGCAACGCACCGTCGCCTCCCAGATGGCCGACGCCCGCGGCACCACCATGAGCGTGCGGATCACCGGCAACTCCGCGACCGGCGAGGCCTGCACGTTCGCCGCGTCCGGTCGCACCATCACCTTCGCCGGGTTCCTCAAGGCCTACGTCGAGACCGTCGACGAGCAGGCCGGCGGGGAGGCCGACGACGCCGAACGCAAGCTTCCCCGGCTGACCGAGGGCCAGCCCGTCACCGCCACCGAGTTGGTACCTGAGGGACACACCACCACAGCGCCACCGCGCTACACCGAGGCCAGCTTGGTCAAGGCTCTCGAAGACCTGGGTATCGGCCGCCCGTCCACCTACGCCTCGATCATCAACACCATCCAGGACCGCGGCTATGTGTGGAAGCGCGGGTCGGCGCTGGTGCCGTCCTGGGTGGCGTTCGCCGTGATCGGGCTGCTGGAGCAGCACTTCGGCTGCCTGGTCGACTACGACTTCACCGCCGCGATGGAAGACGAGCTGGACTCCATCGCATCCGGCGCGCAGCATCGCACCGCCTGGTTGACCGATTTCTACTTCGGCTCCGAGCACGGCGGAGCCATGTCCGTCGCCCACCTTGGTGGCCTGAAGAAGCTGGTCGGGGTGAACCTCGAGGAGATCGACGCCCGGGAGGTCAACTCCATCCCACTGTTCACCGACGACGCCGGGCGCGACGTCGTGGTCCGGGTGGGGCGCTATGGCCCATACCTGGAACGGGTCGTCGGCAAAGAACAGCAGCGAGCCAACCTGCCTGACGACCTGCCGCCTGACGAGCTGACCGCCGAGATCGCCGAGAAGCTCTTCGCCACCCCGGTCGAGGGTCGTTCGCTCGGCGCTGATCCGGTGACGGGGCACGAGATCCTCGCCAAGGAGGGCCGCTACGGGCCCTACGTCACCGAGGTGCTCCCCGAGGACCCGGCTCCGAAAGACGCTGCACCGAAAGGTCCGAAGAAAGACTCCGCCAAGACTGCCGCCGCGAAGAAGTCGAAACCGCGGACCGGCTCGCTGTTGAAGTCGATGAGCCTGGAGACGGTGAACCTCAGCGATGCGCTGCGGTTGCTCTCGCTACCCCGGGTGGTCGGCACCGACCCGGTCACCGACCAGGAGATCACCGCGCAGAACGGGCGCTATGGGCCCTATCTCAAAAGGGGTACAGACTCACGGTCTTTGGCCGACGAGGAACAGCTCTTCACGATCACCCTTGACGAGGCGCTGAAGATCTACGCCGAGCCCAAGCGTAGAGGCCGCGAAGCCGCCGCCAAGCCGCCGCTGCGCGAGCTGGGCGCGGATCCGGTCACCGGAAAGCCGATGGTGGTCAAGGAGGGCCGGTTCGGGCCGTATGTCACCGACGGCGAGGGTGTGAACGCATCGCTGCGCAAGGGTGACAGCGTGGAGACGCTCACCGATGAGCGGGCCGCGGAGCTGCTTGCTGAGAAGCGGGTTAAGGGTCCGAGCGTGGCGCGCGCGGGCGCGCGGCGCGCTCGGACCTCATGAGTGGCGAACAGTGTGATAGCGCTTTTTGCCACTCACGAGCCGGGGCTAGGCGTGGCACCATGGAGGGGTGAGCGAGCACTCGCCGGACGCCTTGTCCGTGGGTTTCGACGGCACCGAGGCGCCCGCGCCGCTGCCGGATCCCTCGGGCCGCGATGGCTGGCGCGACGCGCCCGATTTGGCACCGTTCACCTTGCCCCCGCTCCCGAACACCCGCCTGATGCGCGAAGCGGTCGCTGCTGCACTCGGTGAAGATTTCGCCGGGCTGGTAGCTCAGAATCCTGGCTCCGCGCCAGCGCCGCAGCCCGCCGGCCGGTCCAATGCCGCTCAGGCCAATGTTGCCCCGCCCGCTGTCGCCCAGCCGGCTGCTGGCCAGCCCACTGGCGCGCCACCCACCGTCGCCCAGCCGACTGGCGTGCCGCCCACCGTCGCGCCGCCTAGCGTTGCGCCGGCGAACCTGACGGCTCCGCTACCGCGGCCTGCTGCTCAGATGGATGGACCGCACTTGGCCGGGGCACCGAGCCGACACCCGCGACCAGCAGGCCCCACGCCGGTCCCGTCGGCTGCACCACCGCGGCGCCGACCCGGCAGCCCACGTTCGCGTTACCGCCCACCGCTGGCAGCCGGGTCTCGCACGTCCGTGCAGCTTGGTGACCTCCGCCGCCGAGTTGCCCGCCCACGCCCGAGTTTGCCGATACCGACGCACTCCAACGGCGGTGCTGGGATCTTCTTCGCCATCTCGTTCATCCTCTTCGTGGTGCTGGCGTACGGCGTCGTCAGTGGAATCGTCGAAGCGATAGTCCGGCTGCTGCCCTGACCCGTCGCCGGTGGGCCGGAGTAGGGCGCATGGCAGACTCCGCGCGGTACCCACCTGCGCTCGGGGAAGCAGTGATGCGATGCGTACCGTCTTGGTTGTACTACCGCTAGCTGTTGTGCTGGCCAGCTGCTCGACGGGTACTGGGCAGCCAGACGATGCTGGCGCAGCATCGGCGGACTCCACGTCATCGGCGAGCAAAGCCGCCGACGATCCCATCCCAGCCGTGCGCACTCCCAAGAACCTCACCGCCATCCCGCCGTGCTTGTTGGTCACCCCGTCGCAGCTCGACGCCAATCAGATCGACCAGCCTGGCCAGCCCAAGGACGCGCTCGGTAGCGGGGGTTGCGAGTGGACCGACAAGGCGCACACCCGCGAGTTCGCGGTGTTCGTCGACATCGGCAATGACGTGCTGCGCAATGTGTACAGCCAGCGCGAGTCGATCCCGGTTCTCGAAGTCACCCAGGTGGCCGGGCAGCCCGCGATCCGCACCAAGGACGACGCGAACAGCACTAGCTGCTACTTCCGGGTCGCCGCAGCCGATACCCAGACGCTGATCGTCCGGTACACCTGGCTGGGCCAGGGCCGTCAGGATCCGTGCGTCCCCGCGAAGGCGTTCGCCGAGACCGTGATCGGCAACCTGCCACCTCTGACGGGCTGAGGCGCTGCGGTGATCACCGTTTATGTGCCGTAGACGACACGGGATGTCGTCTACGGCACACAAATCGTGATCATGGGTCGTGAAGCGCCGGCTGCGATGCCGCTGGAGGGGCGCTGGCGCAGGTCGGGTGCTGTGGCAGACTCTGCGCGGCGCTGTCGCGCGCCAGGGTGAGGAGGAGTCACGTTGAGTGAACACGGTGGGTTCGATGCTCCGCCGCCGTCGGGTGGGATGACCGAGAACCTCAATGGACTGATCCATCCACCGGTCGCTGGGCCGGCGCCGATGCAGGACCTGGCTTCGATTCTGGGCGATCCCGCGCAGCACTTGCAGCTAGACCTGGACCAGGCCCCGCAGACAATCGCCGCCTTCCAACAAGCCGCCGAGCAGATGCGAAAGCTGATGGACGATGCTCTCCGGCTGGCCAACGTCCCGGCGCCGGGTTTCGACGCGGTTAGCGTCAACGCTGCGAAGGAAATCGGGCAGTGGGCGATCAGTGAGGAGCCGGGTTCGCTGCGGTGGGCGCTGGAGTCCGGCGCGGCTCAGCTAGAGATGGCAGCCGACGCCCTGGAGCAGTCACTGACCACCCATCAGAACACCGATGAGGTCAATGCCGCCCACCTAAGCCGGACAGAGCTGTGACGGGCCGCGTTCCGGTGGTGCTCGTGTTGACCGCCGTGCTGGCTGGCTGCTCGGCGGGTGGTCCGCAGCCCACCGGCACGGCCGCGGCGCCGACACCGTCGGCCACCGCACCGAGCGACCCGATCGCGCCGGTGAGGGATCCCAAGAACCTCGCGGGCACGCCACCGTGCCAGCTGCTCACCCCGACGCAGCTCGCTGCCAACCAGATGGACCTGCCCGCCCAGCCTGAGAATGTGCTGGACGCTCCTGCATGTGAGTGGAGAAACAAAGCCCACACCCGCGAAATCACGATTTATGTGGACACCAGTAACGATGTACTGCACAACGTCTATGCCCAGCGCGCCACCTTCCCGGTATTCGAGGTCACCCAGGTCGCTGGACATCCAGCGATCCGGGTCAAGAACAACGCGGCGGGCACCAGCTGCTTCTTCCACGTCGCTGCCGCCGAGAGGCAGACATTTGTCCTCCGGTTCACGTCATTGCGGCAGGGACTGGAGGAACCCTGTGCACCAGCTAAGGCGCTCGCGGAGGATGTCCTGGCCAATCTGCCGCCGCTGAAAAGCTGAGGAAGCGAGACGATGGGTACAACCATTGACTACAGCACCGTCTCGCACGAGACGATCTACCAGCACATCACTGGTGGACCCGGTTACGCCGGGATGATGGAGACGTGCCGGGGTTGGCAGCGTGTCGCGGCAGAAATTCAAGACATCCGCGGTGCGGTGGAGCAGGCGGTAGCGGCGATCGGTTTGGCGCAGCGGGGGGCTGCGGCGGATGCGGCTACCCACTCGACGTCGGCGCTGATGCCGTGGCTTGATCGCAGTGTCGCCGCGGCCAACTCAATGGCGGCGCGGGTGTCCGAGCAGGCCGCCTCCTTTGCCCACACCCGGGACAGTATGCCGCCGCCGCGGGTGGTTCCCGAGGTGTCGTTCAGCCAGAACCCGGCGATGTGGACGGCTGATCACGCCATTGAGTGGTGGCCCGGGATTCAGACTCAGAACGAGGCCGCCCACGTGGCGGCGCAGCAGGACCAGGAGCGCGCCCGGGAGTTGATGGCCGGCTATCAGGACACCTCGAATGGCAACCTCAGGGTCGGCGAGCCCTTCGTCGCGGCCCCGACGGTGGTGGCCGAGGTAGTGGATCCGACGCCCGGCGGCGTCGGGGTCGGCGGGGGATCCGGCGGTGGGAGCGCGCAGCCGGCAGCGGGTGGGGCGCATCCGGCGATGGCGCATTCTGCCGCTGTTCACCCGGGTCCGCTCGCAGGGGCCCCCGCGCGTCCGGCGGCCGCGTCGCAGCTGGCAGCGGTGGCCACTACCCCGCAGCTCGCTGGGGACTACCCCAGCCCAGCGGAGCCGTCGATGGCCGGATCGGGCGCGGTCCAGGCGGCTGCGGCGGAGCCATTCGGGCCGTCGCCGATCCTTGCGATGTCCAACGGTGCTGAGCCAGTGCGAGGTGGATCGCGGTATTCCGGCGGCGGTGGTGTGCCGCGGGCCGGCAGCTTCGGGCCGCGCCCTACCGCGTTCAGTGCTGGTAGCGCGCAACTCAGTGAGCCGCGTCTGAGCACCTACGGCAGCACCTACGGCAGTACCTACGGCAGCGCCGAGCAGGCAAGCGCCGAGCAGGCAAGTGCTGGGCGAGCTGCCCGGGGGGCGGGAGGTTGGGGAGACGCCCCGCTCGGGACGCCGGGTGGCTCCGGCCGCGACGGTGATAGCCGCGAGCACCGGCGAGCGAGTTACCTCATCGAGTCGGACACCAACGCCATCGTCGGGGAGCTACCTCGCACCGCCCCACCGGTCATCGGGGCCGAGGAGAACTACCGATGACCTCGGTGTTGCGCGGCGGTGTGCTGGAGCTCACCGCTGAGCAGTACCTGCTGGCGTGGAAGCATCTCCAGCTCGGGCTGGTGCACTGGAACCTTCAACCACGCAGTGTCGAGCAGCAGCGCACGGTCGAGGAAAGCACGGCTGCCCAGGGGCGTACCTGGGAAGCGCTGCGGGCCCGTGGGTTGGCGGGCAGCCGGCAACTCGCCCCGGAACTGGAGGATGCGCTGCATCTCATCGCCCGGCCGGCGGCGGAGCTCACCGCTCAGCTCGACTGGCCCGAGAACAAACGCACCGTCGTGGGAGGTGCGCGGGGCGAACACGCTGCCGTCGCCGAGCTCAGTGCGTTGGGGATGCGCATCCGGACCACCCGCGCCGCGGCGTTGCCGATCGCGGTCGCCGAGGTCGTCCCGCATCGGCCG